>CAUZJA010000102.1:0-9727 GCA_963579925.1 Dehalococcoidia bacterium
TGGCCCGCAAGTTTCGTGCGCAGCAGCTTCGCCTCAAACGTACCCAGTAGAGAGTTGCGCATCTTGTAGTTGGTGATGCAATGCCAGTTCTCCCACTTCTCGGGAGTTTTGCCCAAAAGACCGTATTCCACGGGCAGCGGTTGATCCGACTCGATAAACGCGTTCACGCCCGCCGTGTACGCGTCCACCATAGCCTTCGCCATATCGGACGCCATTTCGTAGTCCAGCTTGGAGCTGCGTCCCATTCCAGCCGCCCGCAGCAGCTTGTCCTGCGCCAACCCAGACGTACCAACGAACTCCGACCACCGGCCCAATGCCCGATACCGGTCCGCGTCCATGTGCCAGAGACGGTCCTGCGCGGTGATGTAGCCCTGAGCGAAAAATAGGTCCCACTCGTTGTTGGCCTTGATGTGTGGGATGCCCCACGCGTCGCGGTGAGTTTCAACCGATTCGCGAAGGCCACTCAGCGTTTGCGGACTCAGCAGGTCTGGGATCGCGTTGGCAAGTTCGTCGGACGTCAGTCGGGCCATTGATTTGCTCCATGATTATTGTGAGGCGGGCAAACCTTCCGCGTCCTGAGATCAAGTGTCAAGCGCTGCACCAGAGTTGGGGAGTGTAAGCCTGGGATGTGCGCTCCCCGCGTCTGATAGAGATTGCGATCATCGAAAGCAGTAATGATCGCGATTCGAATTCCGCATGCCCGCCGCTTGCTGCCGATGACCTTGGGTCTCGCCGGCCTAATATCTATTGGCTGTGGATCTTCGCCAGAAGCTACGCCTACTATCGCTCCCATCCCCACCCAGTCTGGCGCTAACCTGATCTTCGCGGCCCCAACGGCCACTCCCTCCCCTGTGCTTCACTTCGATACCGAATTCACTGACCCGTTTGAGATCCTCAATCCGCTGAACGACGGCCGAGCAGTTGATCTAGACGAGTACCTGCGCAACACCGCTCCCGATTCAATCGCGCCGGTCTACACGCCGGAATACATCGCACCAAACGACGCACCCCTCACGGTTGATGAACTCGTGATGGGTGTTGAGATCAACGGGGAGTCGCGGGCATTTCCCGTGGGTCTGATGCGCAATCGAGAGATGGTGAACGACACAATTGGCGGCGTGCCAGTGCTGGTGAGCTGGTGCCCTGTCTGCGTCACCGGCCTGGTGCACGACCGGCGAATTGAAGGCGAAGTATTCACGTTCGGCAACGAAGGCGTGCTGTTCATGAATGCCATGACTTGGTGGGACCACAAGACCGCCAGTGTGTGGTCTCAACCGTGGGGCATGGTGATTCTGGGCGACCTAAAAGGTACGCAGCTAACGCAGATTCCGTACGAATTCACGACCTGGGGCGCATGGTTGGATGATCATCCCTCAACGCTCGTCCTGACCGATGAACGCGGCTTCTCATACGGCCCGCAGGAAGTCACCGATGCGTTTGTAATCGGTGTCGCCATCCAGGATCAGGCCCGCGGCTTCTACTACAAGTCCATCGAAGAAGTCGGCGTCCACAACGATGAACTTGGCCAGTTCCCGGTGGCAGTCATCGTCAATGCAGAGACTCGGGAGATAGACATACTCCTGCGAGACGGACTCGGCACACCAGCGGACGATAAAGTGGAAGTGCCGGATCTCCTGACGTTCGCGAAGTCGGCCGACGGCATCATCACAGACGTTGAGACTGGTTCTTCATGGGACGTTGAGCGCGGCATAGCGCTTGATGGGCCGTTGCGAGGTACGCATATCCAGAAGGTGCCGTACCAGTCGTCGTTCGACTGGGCCTGGAACGATTTCTTCCCGGGAGCGGGACTATGGGGCGACCGCAAGCGGTAATCACAGCGCCCTGCTAAGTCGCATCCTCAAGGTCAGCCCATGTGACCTGCTCAACAGGCTGCTCCAGAGTCCATGCAGTGATCACCTTCACCATGTGTTTAATGTGAAAGCGCTCAATGTCCTGGTGGATTGGCAGCACCAGGGTCTCCCGAATCATGCTGGCCTCACTGGGGAACGCATCCTGATCCAGCAACCTCGGCATCCCCGGCCATACCCACGCCTCAATCTCATTCTCATGAAGACGCTGCAGAAGCTCATCGCGTTTCGCCACTCGTAGCGGAAAACCCCACGGGCACACACCATCTGTCAGAATCCGTTTCATAGGAGCAATACCAGTTAAGCCCTTGAACTCCTCCAACAGAGTGCGGTAGTTTCTGCGCCGCTTTTCACGAATGAAATCGACAGATGTCGCAAGGCGATTCATCAATGCGTGTGAATATCGATCTATACCTGTCGAGTCCATTTCAGCATACACATCCCCCCGGGAGATAAAGCGACTGAGAATGCGCTTTAGAAACGACGATCGCGACTTGTAAACAGCCCAACTTATGATCTGCCTAAGTGCCCAGATATTGGTGTTGGAGGGGTTTCCCGATCCGTCTGGTAGTGACAGTCCGGTTGCTGAGTAGAGCCCGGCGCCGGTCTGGAGTGGCAGTATCTTTCGGTAGTAGAAGATCGATAAATCTCCTGTGCGCCCCAGCGCCTGTCCGTGCACCTCTGTCATGAAGGAGTGCGCACAGTCCTCGATCAACGCAAGCGACGCGAACTGGCAAAACTGAACCGCGCGCGAAACGTCATTTGGAAACCCAAAATTATGAACCAGGATCAGAGCCGCATCTTCCGTCGACCGGTTCTGATCCAACCACTCCCAGTCCGGGGTCAGGTCATCTTTGACCGGGTAGAAACGCACGGGGTTTCCCATCGTCGGCAGCGTGTCTACCGCCGTGTCATTGATGTATGCCGGAGCCAGCACGTTCCCCGGATCCATAACTCTCAGCCCCGCGGCAAGCGCCTGGCGGGCGAACGCGTACAGCCGTACCTCATCAGTTGGGTTCTGATTGAGAGGCATGTTACTGCCCTGTTGAAGGGCGCGGGAAGTCTCAAACGGGTTGGAGTGCGGTTCGGCAGGGATGATCATCGCCACCTACCGTACCCGTCAACAACTAGAAGGTCTAACCAACCCGACCGGCGATGAGGTCTCCGAACTCCGTAGTTCCCAGCGTACTTGCGCCGGGTGAGCCGATCTCCACTGTGCGGTAGCCCTCAGATAGAACGCCTTCAATGGCGTTCTCAATGGCGTCCGCTTCTTCGTGAAGTCCAAAGGACCATCGGAGCAACATCGCAGCGCTCAAAATCGAAGCACATGGGTTAGCGATGCCCTGCCCTGCGATATCCGGTGCGGAGCCATGAATTGGCTCGTACAGCGCTGGCTTGCCGCCGCGCTTTGGCTTGCCATCCGCAGGTGGAAGCGATGAGAGGCTGGCGCTTGGCAACATGCCCATCGAACCGGCCAGCACCGAAGCTTCGTCACTGAGAATGTCGCCAAACATGTTTTCTGCAACCACAACATCAAACTCACTTGGGCGCACAACAAGCTGCATAGCAGCGTTGTCCGCAAGCATGTGAATCAACTCGACTTCCGGGTACTCCTGCCCCACTTCAATCGCCACTTCCCGCCAGAGTCGTGACGACTCAAGAACGTTCATCTTGTCGAGTGAGTGGAGGCGCTTCCGGCGATTCATTGCCAGCTCAAATCCAACGCGCAGTACACGAGCGATTTCCTGCTCTGAGTACTTCAGAGTATCGACGGCTCGTCGTCCGCGCGATGTGTTCCAGCGCTTCTTTGGCTTGCCAAAGTAGAGTCCACCGGTAAGTTCGCGAACGATGATCAGGTCAACGCCCTCAAGTCTTTCGGGGCGCAGAGGGCTGGCATCAATCAGCTCTGGATACACCTTCACAGGCCGCAGGTTTGCGAACAGTCCCAACGTCTTCCGGAGAGCAAGAATGCCGTCTTCTGGTCGCATCTTCGCAGCCGGGTCATCCCACTTCGGGCCACCTACAGCACCAAACAGCACCGCGTCGCTTCCAAGCACCACATCTCGGGTCTTGTCAGGAAGAGCCTCGCCAAAATCATCGATGGCATTACCACCAACTGGTCCGGTTGAGTACTCAAACTCGTGTCCGAAACGCCTACCGATGGACTCCATGACCTTCATGGCCTCTGCAGTGACCTCGGGGCCAATGCCGTCCCCGCCAAGTATCGCGATTTTTGCTTTCACGTGGATGCTCTTCTCTATGTCTAATCTGGGTATCTGAGTCTGTTAGGCGACGGCGACTACCAGCGGGCCGGGTGCGCCGCTTCGAAGTCTTCTATCTTCGTGTTCTTAGTCATCGTCGAGCCGACCTCGTCCAGGCCCTTGATGAGCGACTCTTTGCGGAATGCGTCAACGTCAAATGTAACTGTCCAGCCATCGTCGTCTGTGATTGTCTGGGCTTCCAGATCAACCGTCGCGTTGTAGCCGTTCCGCTGGAGCGCCTTGCCCATAATGGTGTCTACTTCATCCTGCGGCAAGACCGCGGTGATCATGCCGTTCTGGAAGCAGTTGCCACGGAAAATATCAGCAAAGCTGGGCGCAATCAAGACCTTGAATCCAAACTCCCGCAATGCCCACGGTGCGTGTTCACGAGATGACCCTGAGCCAAAGTTTGGACCGGCAACAAGAATGCTCGCGTCGGTGTAACGCTCTTCGTTCAGCACAAAATTCGGGTTAGGCGCGCCATCTTCCAGGTATCGCCAGTCGAAAAACGCGAACTCACCAAAGCCGGTCCGCTCAATTCGCTTGAGGAACTGCTTCGGAATTATCTGGTCCGTATCCACATTCGCCTTGTCCATTGGGGCGACGATTCCTGTGAACTTCTTGAATGGATCCAATTTACCTATTCTCCCGGCCGCATCCGCGATCCGTGCGTTGTCTATTCCTAGTCTAAAGAGAAGGTCTTGATGGGCGGTACGGCCATGTGAGGGCCAACCACTTCGTACTTCTTCTCTTGTCGTTCGTGGATTCTGTTCATAGCGATGTAGGCGAATATCGCAGGCGTTGCAAGAAATATATCCATGGCGATCAATCCCCATGCGAGACTCAACCGATCGTCAATAAGATCAGAGCCCCAGGCCCACCTGATGGTTCGCGGACCCAGCAAGATAGTTACAGCAAACGCGATCCACCACAGCGTGACAATCCCTGAAGGCGATCCGCTCTTCCACTGCTCCCCTGCTCCATCCGCCTCAGGGTTGCTGCCTTTCCATATCTCCTGGAATATTCTGCTGCCCTTGTAGAAATTGAACATGGGCACGAACAGCCAGAGCATTGCCGAGACGGAACTGAAGTGCTGTCCTTCAGATTTCAGCGTCAACAGGTTTCGGTTCGCCTGATATGCAAACGATGCAACAAGAGTCGCCAACGCGATGAACAGGAACAGGTATCCGGCGAACAGGCCAAAGACCCATGTCTCCGCATCATCTAAATCACGGGCGAGTTCAAATATCTGTTCGCACGCAGGTGGCACGGCACCGGTAACCGGGTCAGAGCTGCACGTTACGCCTTCTGCTATAGCGTATTGCAGCAGTCCATCCACGGTCCTGTCTGGTGGCGTCCGCTGAAATCCTGCTTGATCCCACTTCACCAGTTCCTGGCGCTCTTGATAGTCCGCAAACGCGGTTGCCAACGCCAGGACAATCCAGAGTGCCAGAACAACCTTAATAATTACCATCTGACGCCCGTTGGAGTCGTACCCGTACGGCTGCTCATCCTGCTCCCGCAGTGATCGGCCCCGCTCCTGCCTGCCGGAAACGTTGAACGGATTGACCAGGTTCGCGCCGCTACGACCAACCGAACGCCCTCCGCTGCCTCTGACACCGGCACGGCTCCCACCTCTCCCAGCTCCCTTGCGGGGGTTAGGACGGACTGGACGACCCTGTTTATCTCGATTGGATGGCATAGCTATTAGTCGCGGTAATCCCAGTCCCGAATGTCAACGAAATGCCCCTCGATGCCTGCGGCTGCAGCCATCTCTGGCGAGACGAGGTGTGTGCGACCGCCCTTGCCCTGTCGACCTTCAAAGTTGCGGTTGGAGGTTGATGCGCAACGCTCACCCGGCATCAGTATGTCCGGGTTCATGCCCAGACACATTGAACAACCAGCATCGCGCCACTCAAAGTTGGCTTCCTCAAATACCTTGTCCAGGCCCTCTTCTTCAGCCTGAGCCTTCACCATTGCAGAACCGGGCACGATCATCACTCGCACATTGCGATCTGCTGTATGGCCGCTGGCAACCTTCGCGGCGGCGCGCAAGTCTTCGATTCGACCATTTGTGCATGAGCCAATGAATACTCGGTCAACCTTCAAATCTTTGATGGCCGTTCCTGCTTCAATGTCCATGTACTCAAGAGCCCGCGCCGCGTTCTCCGCCATCGCCGGGTCAAGGAAGTCGGTAGGGTCAGGGACTCGAGCTGAGATTCCGGCGCCGTGCGCGGGGTTCGTACCCCACGTGACGGTCGGCTCAATTTCAGAAGCATCAAAGGTGATCGTGGAGTCGTACTCCGCACCTTCATCGGTGGCCAGAGCCGCCCACTCCTCTCTGAGCGCGTCGAACTCAGCGCCTTCTGGGACGTACTTCTTGCCCTTGAGATACTCAAACGTGGTCTCATCTGGCCGGATCATCCCGGCCCTGCCGCCACCTTCAATCGTCATGTTGCACACCGTCATTCGGCCTTCCATAGTCATGTTCTCGAAGACTTCACCGGTGAACTCCACAACGTGGCCGGTTGCTCCTGCCACTCCCATCTCAGCGATGATGTGGAGGATCACGTCTTTAGGCGTGATGCCTTCAGCAATCTCACCCTCAACGCGGATCTCCATCGACTTCGGCTTCTGCTGCACCAGACACTGCGTGGCCAGCACATGCTCGACTTCCGACGTACCGATACCGAATGCAATCGCGCCAAACGCGCCGTGTGTTGCCGTGTGGCTATCGCCGCAAACGATAGTCATGCCGGGCTGCGTGTAGCCAAGCTCCGGTCCAATCACGTGCACGATGCCCTGATTGGGACTCCACATGTCGTACAGCTTCACACCAAAGTCGGCGGTGTTCTTGTCCAGAGCATCCAACTGCTTCTTGGCAATCTCATCAGCGATCGGAAGATGACGGTCTGAGGTTGGTACGTTGTGGTCTGCCGTTGCGATCGTCAGGTCAGGCCGTCGCACTTTGCGATCGGAGAGTCTGAGTCCTTCAAACGCCTGAGGCGACGTGACCTCATGCACGAGGTGGAGGTCAATGTAGATCAGCGCGGGCTCGCCTTCAGGCTGCTCCACCACGTGGTTGTCCCATATCTTTTCGAACATCGTCTTTGGCAACGTTACTCATCCCTCTGAAGGCACTACGAATTCATGCTTACCCCGGATCAGAATTGCCCGGCGCGAATTACAGTTTTGAGAAGCGATATTTTAGCTGCCGCGCCGCAATAGCATTACGCCGTTGCGTTAATCATTGGCGCGACAGCCGAAATCTACTTGATTTGATTTGGCGGTGACTAGACCCCTGACGTCTGCTCCACACCCACATCTCCCGCCATCGCGAGAACCCGGTTGATGGCGTTCACATACGCTTTGGCAGAGGCCACAACGATGTCCGTTGAGCTTCCACGACCGGCGTAAATGTTGCCGTCCGCACCGCGCACCCGGATCGTGACTTCACCAAGAGCGTCAATGCCTTCGGTAACCGAGTTGACTGCAAACTCTGTGAGATCAATCTGTTCGTCAATCATTCCGTCTATAGCGTTGCAGACAGCATCGACCGGCCCAGTACCCTCGGAGGAGTTGACCCTCTCCAGACCGTCCGGTGCGATGAGGGTAATCGTGGCCGAAGGTGTGTCTACATCACCGGCCACAACCGCCACTTTCTCTACCCGATAAGCGCGTTCAACATCAGAAAACCTGTGTTGCTCTGACATCAGGGCTTCCAGGTCACGGTCCGTTACTTCCTTCTTCTGGTCTGCCAGATCCTTGAACGCAACGAACGTGGTGCCCAGCTCTTCATCGTTCAGCTTGTAGCCAAGGTCAGCAAGGCGCGATCGCAGACCTGCGCGACCAGACAGCTTGCCCAGCACCAGCGCTTCACCGCGCCAGCCAACAGTCTCAGGTTCCATGATTTCAAACGTCGTGCGCTCCTTGATGAAGGCGTCCTGATGGATGCCTGAGGAGTGCCTGAAAGCGTTTTGACCAACAATTGCTTTGTTGTACTGCACCGGGAAACCAAAAATGTCAGACACAAGCCTGCTCGTCGCGTTGATATCGCCCGGATCTGTATCAACCGTGAGGCCATAGTAATCAGATCGGGTTTTTAGTCCCATGATCACTTCTTCAATGGCAGCGTTTCCGGCCCGTTCACCAAGTCCATTAATGCAGCCCTCCACCTGCCGTGCACCAGCCTCGACAGCGGCCAGGCTGTTTGCGACAGCCATGCCAAGGTCATCGTGGCAGTGAACGCTGATCACGGCCTGATCAATGTTCTCTACGTTCTCCCGAATGCCCTCAATGAGCGCCTTGAACTCCGTGGGATTGGTGTAGCCAACCGTGTCCGGAATGTTCACCGTCGTTGCGCCCGCTTCGATAGTGGCGCGCAGGAGGGCGTACAGGTACTCAGGGTCAGCTCGCGTGGCGTCCATGGGCGAGAACTCAACGTCTTCCACGTAGCCCTTCGCCCGGCGCACCGCATCAACGGCCATCGCAACGATCGTCTCGCGATCCTTGCGCATTTGGTGCATCAGATGGATGTCTGATACCGAAAGGAAGGTGTGAATCCGGGGCCGCTCCGCGTCTTTGATCGCCTCCGCCGCCGCGTCAATATCGCTGGCGACAGCGCGTGAAAGCGAGCAGATCACCGGGCCTTCGATCTCGCGAGCAATCTGTTGGATTGCCTTGAAATCACCCGGTGAGCTGGCCGCGAAACCGGCCTCAATCACATCAACCTTCATAGCCTGGAGGTGGCGTGCTATGCGGAGCTTTTCATCAGCCGTAAGACCCGCGCCGGCGGTCTGTTCGCCATCGCGCAGTGTGGTATCGAAGATGATTACCTTGTCTTTGTTGCTGTCCATTTTATTTTCTCCACCCACCCCAGATATCGGTTCGGATTACCCAGTCTTAGACCGTGGACTTGAGGAAGGGCATCATTGCCCTCAGCTCTTTTCCAATCTCTTCTACCGGGTGACCCAGATTCTCGTTCTGGAGTCGGGTATATCTCGGGAGTCCCTCGTCATTTTCGGCAATCCACTCTCTGGCAAATTCGCCCGACTGGATCTGACGCAGTGCTTCCCGCATGTTTTCTTTGACGTGCTCATCTATGATTTGCGGTCCACGGGTGTAGTCGCCGAACTCAGCAGTAGTGCTGATGGAGTAGCGCATACCCTCAAGGCCGCCTTCATAGATCATATCCACGATCAATTTCAGTTCGTGCAATACCTCAAAGTAGGCCGACTCTGGCTGGTACCCGGCTTCCGTCAGGACTTCATAGCCGGCCTTGATTAGGCTTGTCACACCACCGCATAGGACGGCCTGCTCACCAAATAGGTCTGTCTCTGTCTCTTCTTTGAACGTGGTCTCAAGAATCCCTGCACGACCACCACCAACACCAGATCCGTACGCCATAGCGCGAGCGTGTGCTCGGCCGGTGTAGTCCTGGTGGACAGCGATCAGGCAAGGTACGCCTGAGCCAGACTCAAACACGGAACGGAAACGGTGACCCGGTGCTTTTGGGGCGATCATGGTCACGTCAATGTTCGCGGGAGGAGCAATTGTTTCGTAGTGAATGTTGAACCCGTGGGCAAACATGAGCATGTC
>CAUZJA010000103.1:0-9497 GCA_963579925.1 Dehalococcoidia bacterium
CAGACGGCTTCGACTCACTCTGGATCTCTCACGGAATGGCGATCGATTCACTTCTGCTGGTTGCGCTCGCCGGTGAGCAGACCTCCAAGATAGAACTCATCACAGGTGTAATCCCCGTCTACTCAAGATCACCGTTGCTCATGGCGCAGCAAGCCCTCACCGCCAACGAGGCAGCAGACGGCCGGCTGAGCCTCGGGCTTGGCGTCGCACACCCGGAATCGACCGCTACCCTGTGGAACGGAACCTACGACCGCCCCGCAAAGTACATGCGGGAGTATCTCGGTGCCCTCACACCGTTACTGGAAGAGCGAGCCGTAGATTTTTCGGGTGAAATGATCATCACCTCAGCTTCCATGGGCTTCAAGAGCGCTCCAACCCCCCCCGTACTCATCGCAGCAATGGCGCCGCACATGCTCAAGCTAGCTGGTGAGCAGACAGACGGCACCATTCTGTGGATGTGCGGCAAAAAGACCGTTGAGACCCACATCGCGCCTCGTATCAACAAGGCAGCGGAAGCCGCCAGCCGCCCGACCCCGCGGATATGCGTCGCACTGCCGATCTGCGTCACAGACGAGCCAGAAGCAGCGCGCGAATCAGTTGCTGCGACGCTCGGTGGATACGGCCGACTCGTCAACTACCGCGCGGCGCTGGACATCGAAGGCGCGGCTGGCCCAGAAGACGTCGCAATAGTTGGCAATGAAGATGAAGTTGAGGAGCAGTTGCGAGCGTTTGCAGCAGCCGGTGCCACTGATTTCTTCGCATCGTTCACAACTACACGCCGTGGAGACACAGAATCACCGCTCAGGACGCGCTCTTTATTGAAGCGTCTGGTGGGACAGATCTAGCTCAATCGAAGCAGCGAGATCGTGACTACGGAGAGCACGCCAGCTCCCAGAACCACAACCAGGCCAGTCATCAGGAACAGCAGCCTTGGTTCTATGGCTGGCTCTTCCTGTTTCACATAGCGCATTGGCGTCGGCTCCGGCTGTAGAACCCATGACAGAGCATGGGCGATTGGTTCATCAGTTGGTCTCTCTCTGAACTCAAGTTAAGTTTTCCCAGTTCGCGCGAATTAGGTAAGTCCACCTAAAGCACGTGCTGGAAACTCCGCGATGCGCGAACTCTTCATATTGGCGTTACTGGCCCAACCAAACCGTTAGACTTGGCGCTGCAGATTTCTTCGCGATCAATCAGCCCAATCAATAAGAATGTTCAGGGAGCTCGATTTGTCGACACATGACAGGGTGCCAGAGGTCTACGCCAAGCTTGGCGTCAAGCCAATCATCAACGCGCAGAGTTGGATCACCATGCTGGGCGGCAGCCTCATGCGGCCAGAAGTGCTTCGCGCAATGGATGAAGCTGCAACGGCGTTCGTGGACCTGGCAGATCTGACTCGGGCAGGGGGACAGGTCGTGGCCCGCGCGACTGGCGCCGAAGCTGGCCTCGTTGTTGCGGGCGCATCAGCTGGCAACGTCCTGATGGCCGCAGCGGCACTGACTGGGACCGACCGCGCGAAAGTGGATCAGCTCCCGGACACCACTGGCATGACTAGCGAAATTCTCATGTTCAAGGGCGGTCGTAACTCATACGACAAGTCGTTCATCACCACCGGTGCAACGATAGTGGAGTTCGGCTCCATGGGCGGCGCACAGGCCTACCACCTGGAAGCTGCGATCAACGAGAACACAGCCGCGCTAGCGTGGGTCGTCGCACCATTTCAGAACTACCCATTCCCGCTAGAACAAGGGATCGAGATTGCGCACGCCCACAACATTCCTGTAATCGTTGATGCCGCCGCCGAAGTCCCTCCTGCGGATAACCTGACCCGGTTCATCAAGATGGGTGCCGATCTGGTCACGTACTCGGGTGGAAAGGGAATTGGAGGCCCCCAGAATGCCGGTCTCCTCGCCGGGAAGAAAGAGCTGATCGACGCAGCATTCCTCCATATGTTCAACCTGGGTAGCGGCACCGTCGGCATCGGCCGCCCATCAAAGGTCACTAAGGAGACGCTGGTCGGCATGACCACAGCGCTAGAGTTGTTCGTTGAATCCGACCACGAAGCCACGTGGGCCGGATGGCGAGATCAGGCGAATCACATAGTCGGCCGACTCAAGAACATCCCAGGACTCCACGTCGTGCTCGAAGACGGTGACATCAACCGCCAGGGTCCGCAAGCCGTCATCTACCAGGAGGACGACTGGCGCGGACCATCGTTCGAGGACGTCCGCCAGCAACTCACGGACGGAGACCCAAGCATCCGCGTAGGCGGCGGAGGCTACAAAGGCGAAATCAACGTCGTGATGGTCAACGTCCAACCCGGCGAAGAAGTAATCATTGCTGATCGGTTGGAAGACATCCTGCGGGGGTAGTTTCAGGAGCTATCTGTAGATCTCGACTACGGTGTCGTCGTGGGTGAGAAGCAGCCAGACCGGCGGTGGAAACTCCCGAACTATCGCATATTCTGGTTTGGTGAACACAGCGTCGCCGTTCCTCACAACGATATGACTAAGGATCGGGTCTGTCCTCGCTCGATTCTTAAAGTGAATCGTGACCGCCTTGGTATTAGGGCGCTGATTCCAGAATGAAATCTCGAGTCGTCGCCCATCCTTGAGCTCGATTACACGATCTCGGATACGCCCCGAACCAAGCAGATTCTCCTGAGTGGCCCACGAAGGCGCGCTTTCCAGCGATTCGGTAATTGGAGTTGGCACCGCATCTCCGCCACCGCGGGCGATCAAAACGATCATAAATCCAAGAGCAAACACACCAGTCAATTCCCGAATCATGCGATGAATACTACTGATTGCTGCGCATAGCCAAATTGATGTTCAAGTGTGTGACGGTAGGGGCCGGTTTGAAACCTGCCCGCAACGCGACATCAACCGGCACAGCTACGAACCGCAACATGATCCGATGTGCCCCAGCAACACTCAGTTTGATGCGCCGTTTGCTGGGATCCGGGGCAGGTTTCAAACCTGCCCCTACCATTCGTGGTGACCTGATCGCTGTTTCAGTTGTGCGACTAAGGAATTATTGTGAATGTACCCTCTGACAGCATTCAATTCACGCTCGTTCCGTATTACGCGTTCATAGTAGTTCCGTTGCCAGACAGGAGAACGCACTCCGCGTGCATCGTTGATTTTCCGGGAGCTAAAAGTCTTGAACCCACGCACGATTTCAGGCAACCCATGACGCCTCATCGCGGTAGGGGCAGGTTTGAAACCTGCCCCATCGTCCTTCAGGACGATAATGCAGTGGACGTGATCAGACATCACAACAAACTCATCACATTCAACGTTCGAATAATGAGTCGGGAGATCACTCCAAACTGACTGCACCACGGCACCTGCGGAAGTCAGGCACCCGTCTTCCGGAGATACGAGTGCAATATCAGAGTTCTTCACGCGAATCGTTACGTAGTACGCTCCCGGCGTTGAGTAGTCGTAGGCCGCAATACGGATGATTTTTCGGGAATGATTCATAATGTGTTCGATGCAATGAGAATACTGGTGGGCATCCGAAGGCCAAACCCCTGAATGTCATCAATCTTCACCTTGAATCCAAATCTGCAATCTCCGCATCCAACGAGCAACGCTCGTTACGCTCGCAATGACTGGCGGTGGCACACCAGGGTGGCGTACGGTCTGTCTGCGATATGGCTGGAATGATGTATCTACTGAGGAACACGTGACTCAATTTTTGATGCCGGGAGACAAATTCCCGAACCTAACTCTGAAAACCGTCGATGGCGGCGAAATAGTGCTGCCCGACGATTGCGCCGGTGACTGGGCATACATCATGGTCTACCGAGGCCACTGGTGACCGTACTGTAATCGGCAGTTAGCCGATGCACAGGCCAACATCGAGGCACTTACCGAGACGGGCATCAAGGTCTACGGCGCCAGCTCAGACAATGCTGAAGGCGCGCAGGGCTCCATAGATGAAGGCATCACATTCCCAATTGGCTACGGCATGGACGTAGATGACGCACAGACGCTAGGCGCATGGACCGGCGCACGCCAGGGGATGACCATCCTCCAGCCAACGGAGTTTGTGCTAAATCCCGCTGGCGAAGTGATGGCATCCCTCTACGCCACAACCCAACTTGGCCGAATGAGCCCCGAAGCAATCCTGCAGTTCGTAAAAGCCCGAAAGTAGCCTCTTATCCTCTCTCCCTTAGGAGGGAGGATTCTTGTCCCTTCTTCCCCCGGGAGAAGGTTAGGATGAGGGAGCTGTTCCGCCGTCCTGCGGCAAGTTCCAGCTCCGCTGGTTCGTGTGGCAGGCACATCATCGCACCCACTGCGTCTTATGCTCCCAGCCCAGCAACTCCTTCGCTTTGGAGTTGTCGATCGCTGACGCAAACCCCGTGAGCCGCTTCCTGATCGGCACGCCCGGATAGACGGCGTCCACCGCCTCCTGTGTGCCGATGTTCAGCGTCGTCTCATCACCGTTGATGAAGAACGGCTCGTGGCCGGTCCAGTCTTTTTCTATCGCCAATCGACAGGCGCTCGCCGCATCACTACGGTCCGTCCATCCCCAGAAACCCTGCGCCCGATTGCCGTGTGGATCGGTGTTTGGCATCGACTGCTGTTGCCGCTGCGTCTCCTCGTCCATCAGCGCGTGGAATCGCATGCTCGCGATCTGCATATCGCGCCGCCGGCAGAACGCATCGGCCATACCCTCGCCCAGCCACTTGCTTTGCGCGTATCCATCCTGCGCCCGAGTGGGCAGCTCCTCATCGATAGGCAGATACGCAGGCGGCTCCATCTCCGCGGGAGAGAACCCTGCACCCACAGCGTTGATCGACGATGCCATCACCAGCTTCGTGATGCCGTGAATCTCCGCCGCCTCGAGCACGTTCCAGTTGGACATCATGTTGACGCGAAAGACCTCCGCCTCCGGATCCTTCACCGGCGATGGGATCGCCGCCATGTGAATGATCGCGTCAGCGCCCTTGGTGATTGATATCACCGCGCCAAGATCGGTCGCGTTCACACGCATGAACCGAGCCCCCTGGTCTGGCCCCTCCGTGGTGTCAGCGTTGGTGACCTCGTGGCCGTGAGTGACGAGCTCCGGAATGATGTTCTGGCCAGCTCGGCCTGATCCACCGGTGATAACTACTTTCATGAACGTTCCTCAGTCTGGGATTGCAATGAGATATGAGCGGGCGACAATAAGTGAATGTGGATTGTAATCGCCATAGTGCTCATCGCCGTCGCATTGCTATTAATCCCTGCGATGTACTTTGGCGCAAAAGTCCTCCAGAAACGCGAGCCATACGCTACCGTTCTGAAGCTCAGGACTCGACAAAAACTGCGATTCTTCAGGCTCGCCTTGAGCGACTCCCGAGTCCCGCGCCGAGTAAAGCTCATCCCGCTTTTCCTCGTGCTCTACCTGCTCATGCCCATCGACATAATCCCAGACTTCATCCCTGTACTGGGTTATCTCGATGACGTAGCACTAATCGCAGCAGCACTGGCACTCATGATCAAGCTGATGCCTCGCGATGTTGTGATGGATCTGATTCAAGAGGCTGCTTCTTAGGCAAAAAGTAGCTCCGCTACCTACCCCTGCTCAGCTTTCCACTTGCGGAAACGCTCTTTTGTCTCCTCAGTGATGGGGTAGTACTTGCCCGGCGGCACGCGCTCCTCGTCGATCAAGCGGATGACGAAGTTTTCTGCCTCCTCCTGCTCTTCAATCCAGTCGATCACCTCTTCGGCACGCTGGCAAGGGACCACCACCACGCCGTCATCGTCCGCAACGACTACGTCGCCTGGCATGACCAATACGCCACCGCAGTTGATTGGCTCAGCGTCCTCATAGGCCTCCAGGTACGGCAGGTTGCCAGCAGGGGAACGCTGCTTCGCGAAGATGCCAAGGTCGTAATCGGCCACCATATCCACGTCGCGCATCGCAGCGTCCGTGATGATGCCTTCAGCCTTGTTGTGCCACAGTTGCCGCGCCTTCATGTTGCCGACTATGCATGCATAGGGGTCAGGCGAATGCGCCTCCACCACCAGCACATCACCCGGGCCACACTTGCCCATGGCCCGATACTCTGGCGAATCATCCAGTCGTCGTGTGATCTCCAGCAGATCAGGCCTTGGTGGTACAAATCGCAACGTTCGGGCGCGGCCAATGACCGCCCGGCCGGGCGTCATTGGCCAGACGCCCTGCATGAGGCAGCGTTGATAGTTGGCAGAAGCAAACCACTCCGAGCCCGCGGGCGGCTGCAACCGCCATACGCCGGAATAGGCGGTGGCAGATGTGATCTTGCGGTAGCGATCAAGAATAGCGTCAGATACGTGCGTGTGCGGTTCTATGTCAGGCCTCCAGGGATGATGTGCCCAGATGGTACCGCCTGCCTACGCCTCAGCGCCATCCGTTCTCAGCACCTGAGGCCCACCCGAAGCGCCGGTAAGCGCAATCTTGCCTTCCAGCAGTGCCAGAGCATCCTCCCCAAAAAGTTCCCTGCGCCATCCGCTCAGGAACTTGATATCGCCATTCTTATCCACCAATAGCGACTCAAGGTCGTCCCGGTTGGCCACCATCTTTGGTGCCACATCATGCTCTTCACAACGCAGTTTCAACAGCGCTTGAAGCAGCGCGACCAGTTCCCTGGCACCGTTTGGCAACTCTGGGCGTGGCGCAAGACGAGGCCAATCCTCTTTCGGGATTGCCATCCCCCGCTTCACCGCTTCAAGAATTTCACTACCCATAGAGCCATTTACTGCGTTCGAGCCAAGCCCCCGTATTCGATGAAGTTCGTCCTTACTGGACGGCGCTGCTGATGCAATCTCAACAAGCGGCTCATCCCGGATAATCCGCCCACGCGGAACATTGTTTTTGTCGGCCCGTATCTCCCGCCACGCCGCCAGTTCCTGCAGTACGGCCAACGCACGAGGCTTGGCCCGCCGATGCTTCACCCGCCGCCACGCATCTTGTGGCTCGGTAACGTACGTGGACGGGGACGCCAGCGTCTCCATCTCTTCCGTGAGCCACTGGATTCGCTCACTCTCAGACAGCTTTTCCTCCAGCGCTTCAAAAATCGTGCAGAGGTGAATCACATCATCCAGAGCGTACTGGAGTTGTTGATCGCTGAGCGGGCGCAATGACCAGTCAGAGTACTGAGACGATTTATCGACAGACACGCGGGCGATAGTTGCCGCTAGCGTGCCAAATCCAACCTGCTCACCAAATCCGCACACCATCGCCGCAACCTGCGTATCGAATAGCGGCGCAGGTACTTTGCCCATCTGCTGGTAAAAGATCTCAAGATCCTGACGAGCGGCGTGGAAAACCTTGATCACAGCCGGGTTCGCCATGACGTCGAACAGCGGCGAGAGATCGATGCCGTCTACGAGCGGGTCAATCGCCACGGCCTCTAGTCCCGGCGCACAAAGCTGCACGAGGCATAGTTCTGCCCGGTAGGTGCGCTCCCGCATGAATTCGGTATCCACAGCCACGTATCTGGCGGTTTCTAGTTCCTGACAATACGACGCGATTTCAGCAGAATTAGTGATGAGCATCGAGGGATTGTCACCTAGTCTCAGATTCAGGTCCAGCGATTTAGCGTAATTGTTGCGTCGATTCACAGCGGTTTGAGGCCTTCGCCCGCTCGTGGCTCGTCCACCGTCAGTATCCCTGCTCCCACCAGCGAAACTACGCGCTCCACCCGTTGCGTCTCAGATTCACGAAGCGCGTCAATCGTGCTCACATCAAAGGACACACGCAGCGTCTCCCTAGAACCAAACAACGGCACAAGAGACCGGTTCAACTCATCCTCAAACAGTTTCAGTTCAGGAATGATCGTATTGCGCCAGAAGAACCGCTCTTCGGCGTTGGAATCAGGTAAGTCTGAATATCTTTAGGGTTCACTGGGAGGCAGACTTTTAGTCCATGTCGCTAGGTCGGTTGGTACAGAAAATGGGATTCTTCCCCGGACGTCGATATGTTCGTCATTAACGTCGATTTCTATATCAAAAGTTCGGAGCGTTTTGGCCAATGACATGCCGCCGAGGTAATTCGAGTAAATAGTCGAATTAATACCCTTTATCGTGTTTGTAGGAATGGGGAGTCCGTTCAAGCCAATGGCTATAGCGTCATTGGTCCTTGCCTCCCGAAAGTCTAGGTCTCCCGCTGACCTGAGAACTGCCTTCAATGTACCGCGATCAAGGCACTTCTCGATCAAGTCGCGGGTCTCTTGAAGTGCGTTAAGTTTTTCTGCGGATTCTCGATGCGAGCTTATGGATTGATTTAGCCGTGATAGCTCGGATTCCAACGGATTGGCTAGCGATTCCATTTGCTGCTCATTGATCGAATCATCTATATACAACCGACGGACCTTCTCCAATTGCTTGGTCGTCGAATTTATGGCATCTATGATGGGATCGAGACCTGTGCCGCATTTCTCAATTTGAGAATTAAGTTCCGCTAAAAACGCCGAGGCAGCCACATGTAGCGCTTCGGGGTCACCTAGCGCTTGAGTCAATCCTTGGGCGATGGCATTTTCCAACAGGGTCGCACTAATGCGTGGCAGCTGGCAGGGTTCTTCATCGAGATAGCGTTCCTTTCCTTTTGGACAGCAATAAACTCTTGTGCCTTTGCCTCCGCTATTGCGGTAACAGCGGAGAGTGCGTCCACATAAGCCGCATCGAGCCAACCCTTGAAATGGCCACTTCGCTATTTTCCGACCAACTCCGCCTCTTCGATTCGATTTCCTCTTCAACTGAACCCGATTCCAAGTCTGGATATCAGGTGCCCCAAAATCATCCACTAAAATGGGCGGAAAGTTAGGCATCTGAGTCCAGTGCTCGGTCGCAGCGTATTTCTCATAGTCTGCTAATGAACCAAATCCAGAAACGTATTCCTTTCCTCGAAGCGCAAAATAGACACCAACGTATGCAGTCTGAGTCAGAATTCGCCTTACGCCGTTCTCGCGCCATCTAGATCCCCCTCGCACCCGAGGAACGCCTTCATTGGTCAGTGACTCAGCGATGTCACGCATGCCTTTTCCACCACGTAGGTAATCATCGAAAACCTTGCGGACAACCTGAGCCTGTTCGGGCTCGATGGTCCATCCGGAATCAGCTCCCCATTTGTAACCGTATGGGACTTGACCTCCCGCATAACGACCGGATGTGAACGCGGCCACCCTTCCACGCATCGTTCTCCGTCGAATGAGTTCCCGCTCATATTGAGAAACCCCGGCTCGAATAATGCGAATAAAGTGTCCCTCAGGCGTATCGTCCGAAGACTCCGAGACGAAAATGATTTCTTTGCCGAGGTCTCGAATCTCCCTTTCATATAGAAGTTGGTTAATGGCATCTCGGCTAAGCCGATCTGGGCTGTAGCAAAAAACCTGATCGAAGTACCCTTGACCTGCCCCCGATAGCGTTACCACTTATTATCTCGGATTTGCGACCAACCGAAGCGCTGGCATGATTGCCTCAGGCACTGGTGGTCGGTATCCGAGTGAGCTGTGAGGCCGGATCGTG
>CAUZJA010000104.1:0-9459 GCA_963579925.1 Dehalococcoidia bacterium
GGCACCGGTGTCGCAGTAGGCAACGGCGTCTCGGTTGGCGTTGGAACCGGCACTGCTGTGGGTGTAGGAGCAAGTGCAACGGTCAGGTTAAAACCTGCACGCGTCTCGCCGGGGACAAAAGGAATAAGCTGGCTCGCCTTCTGCGTCCCAACAAAGAACTCTACGGGCTGTCCCTCAAACGACTCGAAGCCCGGATTTGCGACCAGTGTGTACTGACCGTTTATGACGATCCCAAGTGGTGAAGTGTAGTTTCCGATCTTCAAATAAACGGGCACACCGTCTGGTGCCACTCCAGCGCCAGCCAGAACGACGCCCTGATAGAACGCGGCCGCAGCCGACCTGGGTGTTGGGGTAGGGGTAGGTACGGGCAGTGAAGGGAAGTTCAGGTCAAGCACAAGAGACTTCGGGTAGCTTCGGTCCACAACGAATATAGGTTTCTGGTCTGCGACTATCTGACCTTCCAGAATGAACTCAATCTCGAGGCCAACCGCTTCCGTTGATGGACCAACGGTCAAACCGGCGTAGCGCCCGTTGCTGAGGTCCTCACCGATCGTAACAATTTCTGACTCAAACACGTCCGACACTCGGGCTTGAATGGTCAGGCCATCTGGGGCCCGTTCTCCTGCGATGGTTACATCGCCCTGATAAATAACAAGACTCATAGACGGTGGAGCCTGGGCGGTTGTCTCACTCTGATCAAACGAGAACAGCGCGATGACCACGATTGCGGCCGTCACAGCTATTAGACGTACAAGTTTCATCAGAAAGAAATCCCCTTACAAGAGAACACCCCCTCCCCGCGTTTGGGGAGGGGGTGTCCGTTATTGCCTTTTGGCAGGAACAATCAAACCGTGTTACGGAGTGATTGTTCCAGCTTTGGTGGCGAAGACCCAGAGGCCATCACCAACAAATACCGAATCCGTTGCGATCACCGAAGTAAAGGCACCGGTCAGAGCGTCGTAGCCGTAGATCTTCGAGACCTCTACGCCGTTCAAGTAAACGTCAGCTGATGCAACTGCGGCACCATCTACGATGGCTCCACTGACATCAATTACACCAATCAGGTTCCAACCTACAGCGACCGAAATCGTTGGAGGCAGAGTGGCTGCAGGAATTGAAGGGATTGCAACCTTGATCGGGTCGAACGAGCTTGTGTTTACCCAGATTCCCTGAGTCCCATCGAGTGTCTTCAGGCTACCAGTCAACTGACCGCTAACAGCATCACGGACCGAAGTCTGGAAGCTGCCAGAAGCTGCATCGTAGGTAATAACTGTCGTTACGTCGCTGTCAGTAATAACAGCATTGATGGAACCGTCAGCAGGTACACCTGGCAGGGACACGAGGTTCCAGCCAGCGATCAGAGCAAGACTGAAGTCATCGCGCTCGTCAATCGTGAACTTCGCCGAGTCATCATCACTGTCATTATCCGCAGCATCTGTTGCGGAAACTGTGATGGTGTGAGCGGCAAGGGTAAGTGCAGCTGCGCCACCCGGGAAACTCCCCGGTGAGAGGACGAACAACTTGTTATCCGCCGTGCTTGCGTTCAATGCGGCCAAAATGTCTACCGCAGTTCCGCTGCCAGTTGCAAACGTTGCGGCTGTAAGGGTTACTGCCTCAGCGTACTGAACCTGAACAAACGGACTTGAATTCGTAATCGTTGCTCCGCCTGCAGGCGTGAACGTTGGCGACGCCAGAGCGGTGTCGACTTCGAATGTCACTGCAGCGGTAGCAGAAGCATCACTGCCACCGAGTGAGCCGGCGTTGCCAGCTGCGTCGGAACCGGTGATTTCAATTGCCTGGTCACCATCAGCGAGGAGGTCATCGGTCTCATCAACTTCGACTTCCCACGTATTGGTGCCAGTCACCTTGATGCCCGTAATTGAACGAGCAACCGTTGAAGTGCCAACGCCTGTTGGCGTGTGGATCTGGATCACAGGCACGTTGCCCTGAATAGGCTCGTCAGACGTGATCGTTAAGTCAACGGTATTTTTCGTCAGAGACACGCTCAGCGTCGCCGTGAAGGTCGGCGCAAGACTGTCTACTGCTGTAGCAGCGTCCACTGAGGACGTGTTCCCAGCTGAGTCACCCAGAGCAGAAACTACCGTAACGGATGGAGTTGCATCTGGATCAAGAGCACCGGCTAATGTGAGTTGCACCGTGTTCTTGGCGTCGCTGAATACCTGCGCTGATACCGGCGTAATACCGGCCACGAGGAAGTCAGATTCCGAAACCGTCGATGCATCAAGGTCCTCGTCAAAGACGACAACCACTGATGTTGGGTCGTCGGCGGTGTCATCAAAAGTCTTTGTAACAGCGTCCCAGACCGTACCTACTGTTGCAGACACGATATTCGGCGCAACACGGTCAAGATTCAGCGTGTTGTCCTGATCGCCTGTTGTGTCGGCGTCAGAGTCTGTTTGACCTGCGTTGCCCGCAATGTCAGAAACCGTCACATTCCAGCTAACTATTGTTTGCTGAGGTGAGTCAGTCGAATCTAGCAGGTTCGCTGCTGGTGTGAATTCCGCGGTGATAATCCCACCTGAAGCGGTGATGTCATCTGCGGCAAAATTACCAACGCCGCTACCAGTCGCCCCGCCAACGTTAGACACAATATTGAAGGAGATCGTGTCCTGGTCAACACCAGATTCGTTGTCCGTAATTTGTACGGTGAATGTAGGCTTCCGCTTCTGCGTCTTCAACGTGTCGGCGGGACCAGTTACGTCAACCGTCGGCCCGGTTGTCTCAACCGTCGCCGAATCGGTCACGGTGACCGAAGTACCTGACACGGGACTATCGTCTTTAAATGACGCCGTGATCGTGTCCTGGTCAAGGTTAGCAAGCTTGAGCGTTGACGTACTTGTAGTTGCGGCGAGAGTCACTGTTACAGCGAACTCACCACCACTACCAGCGCTCGTCTCCGTCAGGGTCAAGATGATTCCAGTGGAATCCTGAGTGCTACTAATTGTCACGCCGGTGGTGATCTGCTGTATCGTGTCGATATCGTACGCGATTGTCAGGAGATCGTCGGTACCACCTGTGAGGGTGCCGATCAACGCAATAAACACACCGCCAGTTGGCGAGTTGTTCTGCACCACCGCAAAATCAATATCTCGGGTGGATGTCGAAACCCCAACATCGTAAATGGCAAAGTCTGACGAGTCGATTACACCATCGCCATTCGAATCGGCAAGATTGTCATCCAAATCGAAGAATTGCGTCACACCGCCCGCGGCGGTGAACGTAAAGTTTGTGGTTGCAGCCGTTGACGTATCGCGGTCAGCATCCTGAACCGTGACCTTTACCGCGCCAGTCGCGGTGTACCACGATTTATCAAGGCTGATCGTGGCGTTAACATCGGCTCGAACATCATTGCCCGTACCGATCAAACCGGCCACTGCCACTACTACCAGCGCTAAGGCTGCTAGAGCGGTTACCAATTTCGCTGATAGTTTCACAGCGTCAGTCCCCCTATTACTGGGCTCCTGTATTCGGTCCCACTGGCGCCGGGAACGCCCCTTTGCCTATAGCAGTGGTCCGACCAGAGTCTCTATATATGTGTACCGGAGTTAGGAAACTACCGATACAAATTTACCTTGGTTAGAACCAAACCAAAGAAACGACACAAAGTGCATCACGCTTCCGTTTGGATTCGCAAACGTGAGAATTTTTGCATTCCACCCGACTGCTGTCAAGCGAACTTTTACCCACGTTTGCACTCCTTTTCAGAATGCGACCAAACCGGTTTTACCCGGCTCCGTGATCTGTATCGTTCCCCGGATGCCCGGTTCACGCCTTCAGTTGCAACAATCGTAGTTGTCACCGCGAAACAGTGTCAATGGATTTTATTACCCATGTATTACCACTTCGCGCCTACAAAATTTGGTTTTACGATTGCTACGCTGTGGTAGCAGCCGCTTCTGGCTTCATTAATGAGGCCAAGAACTCTTCATTGGTCTGGGTCTTAGACAATCTCTCAATCACCCGCTCCGTGCCTTCTTCAGGCTTTCCAGAGTCGTTAGAGATGATCGATACCATTCGTCGAAGCAACCAGACTTGTCGCAGCTCTATCTCACTTAGAAGAAGTTCTTCACGTCGAGTACCACTGCGCTGAATATCGATTGCAGGGTAGATCCTGCGTTCAGCCAGCGCCCTATTAAGGTGGAGCTCCATGTTTCCGGTGCCCTTGAACTCCTCGTAAATGAGATCATCCAGTCGGCTACCGGTGTCGATCAGGCAGGTTGCGATGATCGTGAGACTGCCATCCGTTTCAACATTCCGGGCAGCGCCAAAGAATCTCTTAGGCGGATACAACGCGTTGGGGTCCATACCACCAGAAAGCGTCTTTCCTGAGCTTGGGACTGCAATGTTGTAGGCCCTGGCAAGCCGGGTCAAACTATCCACAAGGATGACCACGTCCAAACCAGACTCCACAAGCCTCTTGGCTCTGTCCAGTGCAACTTCGGCGGCTCGGCAGTGATCCTCTACTGGTTCGTCAAATGTAGAGCTGAACACTTCGCCATCAATGGAGCGCCGCATGTCCGTGACTTCTTCAGGCCGCTCACCAATGAGTGCAACAAGTAGATGTACGTGAGGCTGGTTGGCTGCGATGCCGTCGGCTATCTGCTGCAACAGAATTGTCTTCCCGGCTTTGGGTGGGGAAACAATCAGTGCTCGCTGGCCTTTGCCAACTGGAGCGACCATATCGATGAGCCTGGTCGAGTACAACTTAGGCGTTGTGGTGAGTTTGTACCGCTCTTCAGGAAAAAGCGGAGTCATGTCTTCAAATCGCGGCCGCTGGCGCGCTTCTTCCGGACTCTGGCCGTTTACTACTTCGATTCGAAGGAGGCCGTAGTAGCGCTCATTTTCCTTTGGAGCCTGGACCTGACCAGCTACCAGGTCACCTGTTCGAAGATTGAATCTCCGGACCTGTGACTGCGCAACGTAGATCTCCTGCGCTCCGGCCCCTCGCGTGCCACTTGGCTGGCGCAGGAATCCGTATCCATCATTCATAACGTCAAGGATGCCGGCACCAAGAAGAAGTTCATTCTCCTCAGCGGCAAGGGTAAGTAACTCTAGTATCAACTCAGTACGACGCGCTGGAATCCCGTTCTTGAGATTCTTCTTCAGTGCCATCTTCCTGAGTTCATCAGTTGTCCTGGCTCCAAGATCACCAAGTTGAGACTTCATCTCCTCTTCGGTGAGCTCCGGCAAGATTGGTGCGCCGTTTGCGACATCGCCGCCTTGGCTTCCGCCGCTTCCGTCTCTGCGATTGTTTGAACTACGTCGCCTACGATTTCCGCTTGAGCGGCTTCTGTTTCGAGGCTGTTGTGTGGTTGCCAGCTGGGAATCCTCCAGATGCTGTATCTGCGCGCACATCCCTTTCCCTGCCTGGTCATCAGGCAAAACAGGACTGGAGTGGCTACTTTTATATTGAAGTCGAGTTTGGGGTTTTTAGGGAATGGCTGTGGGTCTCTACTTTGACCAAGACATTGTTTGCGACCGATTTGGTGCAGCGAGTGTCTGCTGCACCGGTGCGGTAATTGAAGCCGCTTATGTGCTCCGGGCTGTTGCCAGCCTCCCTGGGATTTCGCGCTGTTCTGCCAAAGATAGCCTGAGGGCCAAAAGAGAACCAACTGCGGAAGTGAAGAAGGGGGTAGAAGCTCCGACGTGGAATCTTCTGATTGACCGGAGCAACCATGATGGTTGTTTCCTGATCAGACCCGTATGAATTATACCACACGATGCTGGCCGATCTAACCTCGCCCATTCTCTGATGCGAGGTTAACCACTTCTGGCACCACTTCTGTTAATGGCCCTTGCACCTCTTCTGGATGTGCCAAAGTCTCATCTCCAAGTTGCAACGGGGGCTGTCCACCCTCTCGTATTGTCTCTCTGGCAACATTAATGAACTCCCGGAATAACGGGTGAGGCCGATCTGGTCGAGAAAGGAACTCTGGGTGGAATTGAGAGCCAACCATAAAAGGGTGATCCAGAACTTCTGAGATCTCAACCAGTGAGCCATCAGGGGCGGCGCCACTGGCAATCAGCCCGGCCTCCTCTAAGCGAGGACGGTAGTCGTTGTTGAACTCATACCTGTGACGGTGTCGCTCATCCACCACTTCCGCTCCGTAGGCTCGGGCCGCCACCGTCTCTTGCCGAAGTTGGCATGGGTAGACGCCCAATCGCATCGTGCCACCAGTGTCCACCAGATCCTCTTGACCCGGCAGATAGGCGATCACCGGCTCGGTCGAATCTGGATCAAACTCTGACGAGTGCGCTCCGGAGAGTCCCAGCACAGAGCGAGCGTACTCAATAACCATCACTTGCATGCCCAGACACAAACCAAGATACGGCACCTGACGAGTTCGAGCGTAATTGGCGGCGAGAATCATGCCTTCAACGCCCCGCGGGCCAAATCCTCCCGGCACAACGATGCCAGAAACGTCTGCAAGGAGTTCCTCAGGGCCTTCCGTTTCGATTTGCTCTGACGCCACCCATTTGATCTCGATGTCTCGATCATGAAATATCCCGGCGTGCCGTAGCGCTTCGAGTACTGAGATATATGAGTCTGGAAGATCCACGTACTTGCCGACGAGCGCGATCTTGACTGAAGGTTTTGGTGATCGAATCACGTCTGTCATCTCGGACCAGGCGGTCAGATTCGCGGGCTTACATTCGATGCCCAGGAATTCGACTATGTAGTCGCCAAGTTTCTGTTCTTCAAGGACCAGCGGCACGGCGTATACGGTGTCCAGCGTCTCCAGTCCCACTACTGCTTCAGATGGTACGTCACAGTAAAGCGAGATTTTCTCGCGCACTTCTGTAGTCACTTCATAGTCGCTCCGACACACGATTGCATCGGGCTGGATACCCATTGCCCGTAGTGCGTGAACGCTGTGCTGGGTAGGTTTTGTCTTCAGCTCCTTGGTGGCCCCTATATAAGGAAGCAGCGTCAGATGGACGTAGAAAGCATTTCCACGTCCCACGTCATTCCGCATCTGTCGGATGGCTTCCAGAAACGGCTGGCCTTCAATATCCCCAACCGTGCCGCCCACTTCAGCGACGATGACGTCTGCCTGAGACGTCTCCGCCAAGTCCATGAGGTGCGCTTTGATCAGATTGGTAACGTGGGGAACAGTTTGAATAGTTCCGCCAAGGAAGTGCCCCGCCCGCTCTTTATCGATTACCTCTGTATAAACCTGACCGGCGGTGACGTTTGAGTACTTTGAGGTTTCAATATCGATAAACCGCTCATAGTGCCCTAGATCCAGATCTGTCTCCGCACCATCAGCGGTCACGAATACTTCACCATGCTGATAGGGCGACATCGTTCCCGGGTCCACGTTCAAATATGGGTCCAACTTTGTGACCCCAATAGTCAGGCCACGGTTTTTAAGCATCCGCCCGAGTGATGCAACAACAATCCCCTTGCCCAGGGAACTCACAACGCCACCGGTGACAAATATAAATTTGGTCAAGAATTGCCTCCCGGCTGGTCGCCATCGCCCATCAATGGGCGCGCACAATTAGTCAGGGGAAAATATGGGTCAGTGGTTGGAGCGGGAGTTACGCCGCTTATCGACCGTGGTCGGTCGGATATAAGGTGAGGCTTTAGACTTGCCAAACGCCTTTTCTGTGACCGTCCATCTTTGAAACCCGCTACATGTTTGATTAAACACGCACGCTGCAATGAAATGTAACAAGAGCGTTCGGGACGTGGAAGATGGAGACTTTGAGGTACAACCAACTCTGTGATTCTATGAACGACCATACTGCGTGTCAATTGAGGAGCGGCGGATAAGCTTGGTCCAGCCTCTTGTTCTGGCTCTGGATTCGACCAGGAAGCTCCATCTTGTTGAGTATTGACTCAATCGCCCCTTGTGTTCACCCTGATCCGACCCACCAAACCAGACTGCAAAGCTAGACTGTTCTTTTTCTTGATCTGGCGCGACCAACCACCTCAGAGAGGCCCCCTGTTGAGATATCTCGTTCCAATCCTTCTACTGCTCTCACTAGCAATTGCCTGTGGTGGCAGCGACTCTCGCCCCGTCGTTTCCATTGGAGAAATTGGCGATTCCGGAGAGTTCGAACTTACCACAGTAGCATTCGCCCCGGGCGGAAGGATTCCAGCTCGATACACCTCTGGGGCGTATGCGGCCGTGCTGGACGATCCTGACGCGCCGGGAGGCACGTTCAAGCACGGGATTATTTTTGATATCGATCCTTCAGAAACCGGCCTGATCGAAGGAATTGAGAAGACGGAAGTGATAGTTGGAGGCGCGGTGCAACCAAACAATGACTTTAGTCGCACCGGCTACGGAGGGCCGTGTCCGCCAGAGGGCACTCAGCATCGCTACCAACTATTTGTCTACGCCTTGAGTGAAAGGCTGAACCTTCGCTCCACCGATTCTCAAACTACGGATTGTTGCCGTGCGCTCAGTCTGCTTTGACTTGGTGGCCTTGCCAGTGCCCGTCGCTTTAAGGGACTCTGGATCCGCAACCGCGCTCTCAGATTCCTCTGGCACTTCGAATGCTTCAACACTGCACGTATTCACGTCCTCAATCGCCGTTACAAGCGACTGAATAGTGTCGTCATCTGAGCCAGTCCCAAAGATTGCTTCCAACTGGTGGCCAGCGGTGCCCTCTTCGATTGCATTGGCTGAAGGCGCAGTGGAAAATACTTGCCCCACGGTCTCAATAGATGAGATCGCCTGGAACCAACGTACTGATGCCCACGGACATGTTTCATCCAGCGTGACGCTAATCTTTACGGAGCGTCGCTCGCTGTTCTCAACAAGGTAGTCGCGCAGTTCATTCGCCTTTGAGTCATCCAGATCCACCGTCTCTATCTCAGCATTATCTTCCTCAACCCCGGATTCATCTCCGGCCAGATTGAGGAGTTCTACAACTTCTGAAACGTCGATAGGCTCATCTGGCTCATCTATCAGGGCGTCTTTCAACTCCCTCAATAGATCAAGGCCTTGCCAGAAGCGCATCCACAACGGTTGTGGTTGGCGCCAGGCTGCCTTTCCGCACTTTGTCCAGAAGGGTCTCCATAGCATGACCAAGATCGGTCATCTCCTGGTACCCCAGCATGGCTGAGGAACCCTTCAGAGTATGTGCAGCCCGAAAGATCTCCTGAATCTCTTCGGATGAGTTCTCCTGTCCCTCTATTGCAACGATATTCTCGTCCAACAGTTGGAGTTGCTCATCCGCTTCCTCCAGAAAGACCTGTAGGTCTTCTCTTGTGATATCAGGATCCAGATTCATCCTGGTTGCCCCTCAAGGCGTGCGCCGGATTGTGGTTAGAAAATGTCAGCATTTGAATGGAGTTAGCGGGCACGGTGGCCCGCTAACTCCATTCAAATGAAACTCTGCAATTCGCCAGATGGCTAGGCAGTTGGCTAGGCGGCCATCGCTGCTTCGCCAATTTCAGACTGCACGCTTGTGCTCAGAACC
>CAUZJA010000105.1:0-9414 GCA_963579925.1 Dehalococcoidia bacterium
AACTCGCTCTACAGTTCGCTTTGAGCTTAATCCCGCCGAAGATGAAGACGTGTCACCTCTCACAGGTCCAAATATCGAGAGCGACATCAAATCAATGGTCGTTGCGCCGCTCTTCTCCCAGGGCAATGTCGTAGGCGGCATATCTCTGAGCTCTTTGAAATCCCACGCATTTGACAGTGCTGCAAAAGATCTACTTGAGCGTGTTGCCGCGCAGGTCGGAGGAGCAATCGCCGTTGCTCAGCTATACGCAACACTACGATCTGAGGCTGAAGAACGACTCAATCGACTCCAGGAGTTGGACTCGCTAAGGATCCAGTTCCTGCAAATGGTGACACATGAGTTCCGAACGCCCCTCGCGTCTCTTAGAGTGTCACGAGATCTCTTGGCTGAAATTCCTCTCAGCGAAATAGATGAAAACTCCTACATACGCCTGATCAACAACATGGGCCGAGGAGTTGACCGACTCGATTCACTCGTCACAGACCTGCTCGATCTGACCATCGCGCAAGCAGGCGAATTAACTCTGCACATTGAGCCGGTAGACCTCCGCGATCTTGTTACCGACGCCGTGGAAATTGTCTCGGCAATGACCAATCAGCGAGACCAGGAATTTGACGTAACTATTGAAGCTCCGTCTCTATAGCTCGCATCGATCGACACCGCACTGAGCAAGTGCTGTTGAACTTGCTTTCCAACTCTCACAAAGTACTCTGATGAAGAAGCGACGATCAGCGTGGGAGTGAGCCGCAAAGACGGCATGGCAGAAATACGCGTGACCTGCAAAGGCCCGGACATCCCGGAGGCGGACGGTCCCTACATGTTCGAGCCATTCTTCCGCGGCAGCGGAGATCGCACGCGCAGCACGCCGGGACGAGGGCTTGGTCTATCCATCGCCAAAGCATTCGTGGAGCTTCACGGCGGCGAAATAGAATTCGACTCAATACCTGACCGCGGCCCAAGCTTCTGGTTCACGTTGCCCCTGTCCGGGACCGCCGAGTAGCGCTTCACGGCAGAAGCCAGCGGTTCGTCACGTCCGCCCAAGGGGGATCAGATTCTCACGTCAGTCGCGGAGCCTCCCTCCTCAGGACGATGAACGTGATGTGCATTTCCTCATCGAAACGCGAACACCCACTCGTCATCCTGAGGTCAGGCTCCGCGGGCCGTGAGGACCTCATCTTCAACGCTGGCAAACACACACCTTCATCGAACCAAATTGCACTCGTGGCTGCTGCTCCCAAATGTGCCGCAACGCAGTTGCCCTACGCCTTTAGTGCCTCCGCTATCGTTCGGCAGGCCTGCATGTAGATGATGGCATCCACGTTGATCGACAGGTACTGGACTCCGATGTCTAGCAACCACTTGCCCATGTCGATATCTTTCGCATATGAACCAACTGCGCGCCCCTGCGCCCGTGCATCGGTTGCTGCCTTGCGGAGCGCATCTTCCACGGTCTTGTTGCGCACATCACCCGGCATTCCCAGCGACTGCGAGATGTCGTACGGCCCAAGGAAGAGCACGTCTATGCCTTCAACCGTCATGATCTCATCCAGGTTGTTCAGCCCCGTCTGACCCTCAATGTGCACGACTACAGTCGTGTCATCATTCTGGTCGTCGGTGTGGTTCACGCCATCACGGGCGTAATAGTCACCGGCACGTGTGAACACAGAAAGACCGCGTTCGCCCACGGGATCGTACTTCGCTGCTTTCACCACCGCATTAGCGTCGTCGATGGTGTTGATCTGTGGAACCTGCACTCCAGCTGAGCCGATGTCCAACGCCCTCAAGATTGACCACTCATCGATGCCACCAACTCGAATGATTGGTGCAACACCGCCTGCGTCAGCCGCGATACACATGTCCTGCGCTGATTCCATGTCGATTGGGCCGTGTTCTGTATCGATAATCAGGAAGTCCATCCCTGCTTGCCCAAGTGATTCGACCATTGGCATGGACGGAATGATGCTGAACGGGCCTACGACAACTTCACCGGCCTGAAGCTTTTTCTTCAACTTTCCGTGATTAGGCAACTGAAAACTCCTGATTCTAGGATTGGGTTCTTGCGGACCAGTTTAGCCAGCCTGCGCGTCTGTGTCACAGGTAGATGTCTGGTAGCTGCGGGCTTGCCCGGCCCTCGGCACGAATAGTGTCGTTCCAGAGGTGGCGCAAGCCCCACAGCTAACAACGTGATCGCTCTAGAAAATGATCAGCGGAATCTTCATCTCCGCATGTGTCAGCCCTGAATGCCCGGCAATCAGGCGATCTGGGTCTGGCATCGCCACGTAGGAGAACGCTCTGTCCCCACGCGAAATACCCATCCACTGCCCCATGCGTGACCTGGTGACCTCGGCGAGCGCTGTGGGGCCGAACAGGCGCAGCTCGTCAACCTCATCAATCGATAATAAGTACGCCCATTCGCCGTACTCGCGCCGAAACACATGAGCGAACTCTTCACTCTTGGCTTCCTCAACTTCGAAGTAAGCCACGCGGTAATCTCCTGAAGGCGACACCCGCAGCAGCTTGCCACACGCGCTGCCCGGGCTGATATCGATGCTGCCATCCGTTGGCTCATCAAGGTGGCCGTGATCTGAGATAACCACTACCGTCGCCCTGCGCTGCAGTCGCTCAGCAAACCGCTCCAGCGCCGCATTAACGCGTTGCAACAGATTGACTGTATCAACATGATCCGTACCCATCTGATGAGCCATCGTGTCGAACTTGGAGTAGTAGAGATAGTTGTAAGTGGGGCCATCAGCTCGGTCAATATGCTCTGCGAGTAGTTCCAGCCCCGGGTCCAGGTCTGATCCCGGATATCTGGGTATGCGCGCACCGGCCGATTGGTACTGAGTGAACTCACTCTCCGAAATACTTGATGGCATCACGAAAACCGAGTCCCGCTCAGAGCCTTCCAACAGCGCTCGATCCGGCCAGATCGACTCCGGTCGAACTGACAACTGCGTCAGTGGTTTGCGATCTCCGCGCCTCAAAAATGGCAGAATGATTGTTGAGCCATCTATCTCCGTCAGGTGGACGAACCAGGATGTGATGCCGTGCTCTGCTGGCCACAACCCCGTGGCGTAGGTGGTAAACGAAACGCTGGTGGTTGAGGGAAATGGTGCGTTCATAATGGCCGCAACCTTGCGCCTCAAAAACGCGCCATCCGGCAGGCTGTCCACGAAGTTCATTCCCAAGCCATCGATAGCAAGAACAACAAGGTGCTCCGGCTCGCCGATCAGATTCGCTATCTCATGTTTACCGGGGCTATCGGGAACGTTTGCCATACCGTGAATAATTGCCAGTGCGAAGGCGAAATCAACGGCGTTAAGGTGTTCCGGATCTGGCCGAACCAGTTCACCGCGATCAAACGCGCCCAACAGGTCTTGTGCATCATCAGATCGTAGAGGCATCAAGCGATATTACCTCGCAAGTAGGCCAAATGACTGATCGGTTCCGCAGAAAACTGATAATTTTATTTGATCATTTCAATAAATAGCGGAATCACCAGTCTCGGTTTCAGAGGAGTGACATCTGACCAATCAGAACAGCGAGATCATATTTCTGGGCACTGGCACCTCAGAAGGCGTGCCACGAGTCAGTTGCCTGACGAAGGATCCGGTGACGTGCCAAGTATGCGCCTCCTCCGTAATCCCAGGCTCGAAAAACCGGCGACGCAACACCTCGCTCTTGATCCGGTACGCGCACCCCACAGACGGTAAGAAGAACATCGTGGTCGACGTTGGAAAGTTCTTCTGGCACTCAGCGATTGAGTGGTTCCCGAAGTATCAGGTGCCCAGCATCGATGCAATCGTCATCACGCACGCCCACGCCGACGCGATTGGAGGCCTGGACGACTTGCGCGACTGGACCAACAACGTCCACGAAGCCATCCCAATCCACCTCCGCCAGAGCGACCTCGACACCATCGCCAAGACCCACTTCTACCTCGTAGATGCATCGCTTCAGACGGGTGGAGGTGGAATAGCGAAACTCCGGTTCGACCTCATCGACGAAGAACCGTTTGAGGTTCAGGGGCTGAAGTTAACACCACTTCCGGTCGAGCACGGCGAACACATGATTGCACTTGGTTACAGGGTCGGCGACTTCTCATACGTCTCAGACGCCTCCCACATCCCGGAATCCACGGCAAAGCTAATCGAAGGCTCAGACATCCTTGTGATGGACGCACTCCGCCAATCCCCCCACCGCTCCCACTTCAGCACCGAACAGGCCATAGAACAGATACGCCGCTTCCGGCCGCGCAAGGCCTATCTCGTGGACATGACCCACGATAACGATCACGAAAAAACGAATACTGAATTGGCTAAGTTGAAGGCATCTGAAGGACTGGATATCCAACTGGCGTACGACGGATTGAAATTGGAAGTGGCGCTTTAGGGCGCACCAGCCATAATGCGGGCATCCCTGCACGCACCTCCCCGTAGCGGAGATTCACGAATTGCCACACGCAACTCCCACGCGCCTAACCGCCCTTCTCAGCCTTCCAGGCGCGGAACTCCGCAAACGTTTCGTCGTCTGGCGGGTAGTACCGGCCCGGCGATAGCTGTCGCTCATCGAGCCGCGCCCGAATCCACTCCTCAAGCTCGTCGTACTCAATCGCCTTCTGGGCGATCTCAGCAGCAGATACGCGTGGAATCACGATCACACCATCATCGTCAGCATGAATGTAGTCACCGGGACGAATTAGGACGCCGTCAACGGCGACCGGATGATTAGTCTCGTACGGCGTGCCGACCCGCGTTCCCAGGTTGGACGTCTTGTCGTAGCCGAAGAGCTTGATGCCGTAGTCCTTCACCACGTGCATATCTCGGATACCACCATCGCACACAAGGCCTTCGATACCGCGCTGCTTGAGTCTCAGGAACTTGATGTCGCCGCCAATGGACATGCGCTTGTCACGCATTGCTTCCATCACGACCACATCGTTCTTTCCTGCCGTCTCAAACGCTGCATACTCCGGTGACTCCTCGCCGCCGGGCTTTTCAGCGTCGGCGTCTGGACGAGCCGGCACAAACCGCACGGTTACGGCGCGACCAACCAGTCGCTCGCCAGGATTCATGTTCTTGATATTGGGCATGTACACGTGATGCGGTTCGTAGCCATTCCGGGCCAGCGTGTCGATGACCGCAGTGGAGTTGATCTTGCGAAGCCCGTCCATCTGCTCTTCCGACAGGACGTGATCAGGCGTTGGTGGTACGTGAGGCATGAATGCTCCGAAATGAATCTACAGGTGTTTGATGAAAGTTCAGACGGTCGATTATAGAGATCGCGGTCTACAGTTCGTTCCAGTGTTCCGCGAAACGCTGCATCACCAGCGCCGCGTGCTTGGCGCCCAAGACGAAGTCTTCGATGGTGATGTTCTCGTTCGGAGCATGGATCTTGTGCGATGGATGGTCGACCCCTGATGTGGCGATCGGCATGCCCAATGTGTCAGCAAAGTCGTACATCGGCCCCGTACCTGCCATCGACGGCATGATTACGGGATCCTGTCCGTAGATTTCCGTGTGCGTCTCAGCGATCAGCCGCGCCCACGGCGAAGTCATCGACGTCCGGGATGGGTTTACGCCACCTAGCTTCGTGATCTCGATATCACTGAACCCGTTGGAGTCCAGGTGAGCGCGAAGCTTGGCGAGAATATCATCCGGCCGCTGATCCGGCACCAGCCTGAAGTCCATTTTGGCGGTAACCTCCGCAGGCAGCACAGTCTTCGTTCCCGGGCCCTGGTAGCCGCCCCAGATGCCGTCGATGTTTGCCGTCGGCTCCATCAGCAGTCGATGCCGTAGCGCCGCGCCCTGAAGTTCACCGTTGAAGTACTCGTTACCAAACGTCTCCGCCCAGATCGACTCCTCGTCCGGCAGCGCCGCAATAGCAGCCAACTCTTCTTCGGATGTATCTCGAACATCAGCGTAGAACCCCGGAATTTTCACCTTGCCATCCGGGTCGCGCAGCGTTTGCAACGCCTCCAGCAATCGCCAGGGAGCGCTGGGCAAAATCGTGGCGTACGACGAATGCGCATCGCCAGTCAGCTTACGCACTGTCAACTCAATGTAGAGCAACCCCTTCAGTCCCAGGTACATTGACGGGCGACCGGACGCATTTCTCCCGCCGCCTTCCCAGATACAGGCGTCAGCGCTTAGTTCACTGGCCTTCTGATCAACCAACGGCGGCAAGTTAACGCTGCCGATCTCCTCCTCACCCTCCGCAAAAAACTTCAGGTTCGATGGCAGTCCGCCGCGCACTTTTCGGAACGCCATAATCGCAGCCAACCGAGCAGCAATATTGCCCTTATCGTCAGATATGCCGCGTCCGTAGATCCGGTCACCACGACGCTCCGGCTTGAACGGCTCGGTGTCCCACAACTCCAACGGCTCGGGCGGCTGGACGTCATAGTGCGTGTAGAAGAGCAGGGTGCCGTCAGCTTTGCCCTCTGCCTTGCCGAATACCGATGGCAGTCCGTCGTTCTCGGTTGGCCAGATCTCAGTCTCTAGCCCAACCTCTTCCAACTTGGACTTCACAAGTCCGGGCGCCTTGTCGAACCCATGTCGAGCTGCCGAAACACTGGGCTGTGCAACCAGCTCCAGTAACGTCGCAATCGACTCGTCAGCATGCGCCTCGATGTAGTCGTATATGTCCTGCATGTGCCCTACTTGTATTCGTCCGCCGCTTGTCGTTTCACAAATCGTCTCAGCGAAAGCCATAACGTCGTCGCCACGTACCCAATGGTTCCCGCGCCCAGGCTCAGATAAATCAATGCGCTGGATATTGCCATGTAGCGAAGCGACCGTTGTCGAGAATCTGATGTCCACGATACAAAGATCGTGAACATCACCGCCGGAATCGGCAGTATCCAACCAATGAACATCAGGATCAATCCCGTGGTGCCATCACGCCCGCCGCTTGCGAGATCCTCCGCCGTTGGAAAGATCAGCGCCCATCGCAAAAATATGAATGCCCAGAAGCCGAACCACGACGCCAACCCGAAATTCAAAACATACGCGAGACGTGCGTTGCCTTCCGGATCCGGCTCCTGCGCAAGAGCGTTGCCGGAAGTCATCGGAATGATCAGCGAGCCGATCAACAGGATGATATTTGGTATCAACCAATAGGCAGCATTTGCGTTCCACTCACTGGCAAGCGCCAGTATGCCGAACCCCGCCGCGAGCAGTATCAGGTACTGGGACTGCCTGGTTGAACCGGCACCCATGATCAGCCGCGCACTAACAACCACGTATGCGATAACCGAAGCGATCACCAGAAGCGTATGCGCACCAAAAAGCGGCAACCCAGCCGCCAGGATATAAAAGGGCCAGACCGCCGCCCCCCACACCAACAAGGCCCACCCGAAACGGCGCGCCGGGTTGTGGTCAAAGGGATTAATCCCCTCAACCGGCTCATGTGTGTCCGTCGAAACTTCCTGCCGCATACGCCCTAACTTACGACATATAACGCCAGATGGACCCGCCAGCCCAGCCCGAACAACGTGCCACAGCCCATGCGACTTCCTGAGAAGCGAGGCTCCGGGACCGACGTGAGGACCTCATCTTCAACGCCCCATCAACCACCACACAGCACACCTACGAAGGCGTCCCACCCGCCAAAAATCCACCATCAACCGTAAGCGTCTGTCCATTCACATAATCGGCCATCGAAGAAGAGAAGAACAACACCGCATTCGCAATATCCATAGGGAGACCACCACGCCGTGCAGGAATAGCCTCCATAGCGCCCTCCGCATAGCCAGCGCCACCGCGATTCGGCTCGTCTTCAAGCGACAGAACACGACTATCGATGTACCCCGGCGCTACACAGTTCACGGTGATACCGGTGTCCGACAGATCAAGCGCGAGGCTGAGCGCCATTCGGTTCAGTCCAGCCTTCACCATCCCGTAGACGACGTCATTCGGCCATGCGCGATAGCTATGCACCGAACTGATCGAGATGATCTTTCCACCATCACCCTGCTTGATCATCTCCTTCGCCGCACGCTGCGATGCGAACACGTAACCCTTGAGCCCGTGCCCAACGAGATGATCGAAGAACTCCTCATCCACCGTCAGAAAATTCTCATCCCGGCTCAGCACCGCATTATTCACGAGAATATCGATGCGCCCATGCGCCTCAATGAACTCATCAAACATCTTCTCGCGCTGCGCAGAATCACCAATGTCCGCTTTGTGCCAGCTGAACTTGTGACCCAGCCCCGCAACAGCAGACATGGTCTTTTCCGCCTCTGCATCGCGATCGATGTCGTTCAGGCCAACGTCCGCACCCTCTGCCGCTAGCTTCAGTGCGATTGCAGCGCCAATCCCGCGTCGAGAGCCGGTGATCAGTGCTTTCTTACCGTCAAGTATGCCCATTAGTTCGACTCCGGGGTTCCGGCGGCAATCAGGCCGCCGTCAACAAGCACCGTCTCACCGTTTACATAGTCGCCAAGCTCCGAACACAGCACCACCGCAATCTTCGCGATATCGCCGGGCACACCGCCCCGATGCGAGCCAACATACGGCGCCAATCGAGGCAGCTGATCCATCGTCTTCGGTGGAGACTCCAGTGAGCCGTCCGCAGGCAGTTCGTTGTCGATATAGCCGGGTGCGATGCAGTTAGAAGTGATGCCATGGCCTGCCAGATCAACCGACATGCTCTGAACCATCCGTCGAAGTCCAGCCTTGCAGATTCCGTATGCCGTATCGTCCGGCCAGGCCCGGTAGCCGTGCACGCTGGAAAGCGACAGAATGCGACCACCGTCCCCCTGATTCACCATCTCCAGGGCTGCTCGCTGGGCCATGAAGAAGTAGCCCTTCAGCGTGAGATCGATCATCCGATCCCAGTACGCCTCAGTCATCTCAATAAACCCGGCCGACTGATCCGGCATGATGGCGTTGTTCACCAGGATATCGACACGTCCAAACTCCCCAAGATACCGGCCGTAGAGACCACTTATCTCAGAAGTCTTGCTGACATCCGTAACGAACAGCTCAGCCGATCGACCCTCAGCCCGAATCAGCTCAACCGTCTTCTGAGTCTCCTCATCATCAACAATATCCGCAATCCCAACATCCGCGCCTTCCCGCGCAAACCCAACCGCAATCCCCCGCCCAATCCCCTTCCGGGCACCAGTAATGAGAGCTTTCTTACCTTCTAAAAGCATTCACAACTACTTCGTGGGCTTTTCATCGTCCACCTCTCCATCTCGCAATTTCATCAATACATTCCCATTTTCTCGGACCCACCCAAAGGGAACATTCTTCCGATAACGAAGCGGAGGATCATCTGAGTGATATGGAGATTCATCCTTCCACTGGTTGAAATATAGAGGGGTCAGTGTGCGATCGTCCGCGTAGTAAAGGTCGACGATCTTGAGGTTGTCGGCATGAGAGAAGAACAAATGCCCAACTTCGC
>CAUZJA010000106.1:0-9348 GCA_963579925.1 Dehalococcoidia bacterium
TGGTGTAGCCGTAAGGTACTGGCCTGGCGAGTATCTATCACGATGGACACGGCCTTCTGTGTGGAGGCAGTTGAAGAGGCTCTGGGACGCTACGGCACACCTGAGATCTTCAATACGGATCAGGGAATCCAGATCAGCATGGATGGGAAGGGAAGTTGGCGGGACAACGTGTTCATTGAACGGCTATGGAGGAGTGTCAAATACGAGGAGGTGTACCTGAAAGCATACGAATCGGTCTCAGGAGCCAGAGCTGGGATCGGAGAGTACTTCGAGTTCTACAATGCCAGACGGCCCCATTCGAGCCTTGGCAGAATGACCCCAGACCAGTTCTACAATAAACCGCTGACCGCACCCGCTGCAGCGTAATCTACGGCAGGCGATTCCACTTATAACACCCCACATCGCTGTTCAGACGACCGGGACCACCACAAACCTAACTCTTAGTAGACGCTGACCGGCCCCATGATAACCGATCCAACTCTGGAGTTAGACGGAGAAAGGGGAGATATGACACGCTCAAAAGTCGGCAGAACGAACTGGAAATATCGAGGTCGGGAACTCGGCGGACTGGACCAGCGTCGAAGGTATCCGAAGTGGTGGTCGGACGCCACGTAGACGACTTAGAGGCTCTTCTGCAGGATGCAAACCGTCAACTGAGAAAGACAGCGCTACGGTCATTCATTGAGCGAATCAAGGTCGATGAAAACACTGTGACCATCGAATATCACCTGCCTCAATCGGAATCAGGTGAAGCTGAAGGTCCAGTAGTTCTGCCTATCATGCCGTGTGGTGGAGATGGGGGGACTCGAACCCCCGACCCCCTCAATGCCATTGAGGTGCTCTCCCAGCTGAGCTACATCCCCCGAAACACGATCTGATGCACAGAATGTGCGCTGAAAAATCGTATCACGGTGGGAGGCGGTTCCACGATAGGGAATATTTGAGGATCAGCCTGATTCGTTGGGTTCGCCTTTGATTGGTAGGGCGTCATCAGGGGGGTCGTCGTCTGGGAATTTGGCTGCGCCGCCGCCGGGGCCTCGGAAGATTTGCCAGAGGACGAAGAGTAGTCCGCCGATGACGATGATGCTGATCCAACTGATTGAGCGGTCGACTATTGCGAGGGCGAATGCATCGGTATCGCTGAGGCCCATGAGGATGAGGACGCCGGTGAGCCCACCTTCGACGAATCCGAAGCCGCCAGGTGTTGGAATGGTGGTAAGCATTGCGCTGGCAAGTGCAGCGAACAGCGCTACTGCAATGCCTACTTCAATTCCCATGCCTTCCGCGACGAAGAACAGTCTTGCTGTTTCCAGGCCCCATCCAACAGTGCCGAGGGTAAGTTGGGCGGGGATGTGTCGGGGATGGAATGATGCTAGCGCGCCGGAGTGGAAGTTTTCGTAGGAACTCAGGAATCGTTCAGGAAGTCGGGTGGCTAGTTGGCGTCCGAATAGTCGCATGGTGATGAGTAGCGCGAAGAGTGCGCCCACCAGTAGCAACGCAGCGATGATGACCCAGATGGGTGCGTCTGCTGTCTCAGCGAAGATCAGACCGACAGAAGCGATCAGCAGGAGAACTAGCACCGCGAACATATCTTGCACTCGTTCGCCCAGCACGGTTCCAAGGACTGCGGAGAATCGTGTTCCGGATTCTTTGGAGAATGCGTAGCTACGGTATGCGTCGCCCAGACGAAGGAAGGCCACAGAATTGGCGAACCAACCCATGAGGATGATGGCGGACGATGCCATGATCGACGGCATCTTCACGCCGGGCTCTTGGTCGAGCTGAGCGGTTTTGACGATGAGGTTCCATCGCCAACCCCGGAACCAGAAGCTTATGTAGTAGAGGATGAGGGCTAGAAGGTACCACCAGGGGTTGGTGGATTTGACTAGATCCCAGGTTTCCGACCAATCAATGTTGAAGATTCGGGATGCGGTGAACGCCAACACGCCTATCGCAACGGCATAACCGATGAGTGTTGGGACCGAGAAGAAGCGCTTCTTGAGCGCCAGATCAGGTCTGCTCTCCGTTTGCGATTCGCCGTTTTGGTGATTACCCACTATTTGTGCGCTCCAACCTGGCGGGTTCCAAAGAGGGGCGACTTGTGCGGAATGCCGTCTCGGCGTGGGTAAGCGCGAGGCGTGGGGCGGGTTTTGGACCACGTGACCAGAGTGTCGGCTTCGCTGGAGCCGGGTGTGGCTATGCTCAAACTTGATGGATTGGGGGCGCCTAACTCAGCCGAGGCGTGGGCTGCGAGGGACAACTCTTCTTCGATGTCCGTGCCTTTTAGCGCGGCGGCCTGTCCATGGTGAGGCGTCACCAGAGGCAGCAGAAGCTCGGCTAGTTCGGTGAGGCTGCCTACTGCGCGCGCTGCTGCGAGATCGTAGTGTTCGCGATGATCTCGTTCACGGCCAATCTGTTCAGCGCGGCCTTTTATGGCGCGAGCGTTGGAGATGCCCAACTCGGCTATCGCTTCAGAGACGAACTGAATCTTCTTGCCGGCTGCGTCGATCATAGTGACCATAAGCTCAGGGTAAATAATTGCGGCGATTACGCCCGGGATTCCGGCGCCAGTGCCAACGTCGATGACTGTCCCGCCGGGTTTGAGCTGTGACAATACCGGGTGGAAGCGCATAGACCTGAGTACGAGTTGATTCCAGACCTCGGCCTCATCTTTGATCGCTGTGAGGTTCATGTTCGCGTTGGCCGCGACGAGTAGTTCTACGTATTTTCCGAGCAACTGAAGGCGGTCGGCATCACACTCGATACCGGCTTCGCTGATCTGGGATTCAATCTGGGAGAGCAACAAACAACCTCGGCTTGGAGTTTACCAACGAAGTGGGTGGGCGCTGAGTATGGGGTGGATACCAATCGATTGGATAGCGGTGTTCGACTATCAGCGGCTTGCTATTTGTTTTGTTACGACGGATACGCGTTGACGGCGCATTGCCTCGATGGTAGTTTCGAATCTTCGAATATTTTTGTTTTCCACCCTGGGCTGAAGCGTTCACAAAACGGGCGTGCGGGCATCGGGGAGTAGAGGTGAAATTCTGGCGACCAAAATTGCCGTCTGCGTGAAACAGGTCCCTGACCCGGATACGCCGCCTTCAGCGTTCAACGTTGATGAAGCCGCAAAACGGGTAGTCCCCCCGGCAGGCACACCGCCTGTGGTCAACGGTTTTGATCTGAACGCCACTGAGGCTGCACTCCTTCTCAAGGACGCTGCCGGTGGTGTAGATGTTGAGGTCACGATCATCGCCGTTGGATCTGAGTTCGTCATGGACGTGGTCAAACGGCCGCTCTCCATGGGCGCCGATGAACTGGTGCTTGTGGACGATCCGTCGTTGGAAAACCTTGATGCGTTCGCTACAGCCCGTGTGCTGGCGAAGACCATCGAAAATCAAGGCCCATTCGATATTGTGCTCTGTGGTCGTCAGGCTTCTGACTGGGACAACGGGCATGTGCCGCTTGTGCTCTCGGAGATGCTGGGACTGCCGTGTGTGAGCTTTGCGAGGAATATTCAGATTACGGATTCTGGCGTTCGAGTGGAGCGATCTCTCACCGATGGCTACCAGGTTGTTGAGGCTCCGCTTCCGGCGGTGATCACGGTGACCAATGAACTGGGTGAGCCGCGATATCCAACGCTTCGCGGGATCATGGCGGCCACCCGCAAGACGCCAACCACGCTTACGTTGGGTGATATTGGCGTTGTAGACGGCGATGTTGCTGCATCACTGGAACTTACGCGTCTGTATGTTCCTGAGAGCGAGCGCAACGTAGAGATCATTAGCGGTGCCGACGAAGTTGAGGCTGGCCGACAGCTGGCGCTGCGACTGCGAGAGGAGAACTTGATCTAAATGTCTACTCTGCTGGTAGTTGCTGAACTCAACGGAGCTAGTCTCACGGATTCAACTGGCGAACTTGTTGCGGCGGCCAAATCTGTGGCGGCGGATGGCGACGAGATTGTTGTTGCCGTTATGTCTGATGACCCTTCTACGGCAGCGGCATCTGCAGCGGGGCTTGGCGCCAATCGAGTGCTGACTGTTCAGCACGAGGCACTTGCTGAGATGGGCGCGGGTGGATTTGAAGCGCCGGTGGCGGCCGTCACCGCTATCTCGGCCAACCTTAACCCCTCTACGATTTTTCTGAGCAAGTCTGACTTTGGGAGCAACGTTGGTCCTCGGGTAGCGGCGAGGGTTGGTGGCGGATTCGCACAGGATTGCGTTGGCATGAGTTCGGCGGGCAATGGCCGACTCTCGGTGACACGACCGGTCTACGGCGGTAATGCGCTGGCCGAGTATGCGTTTGTTGGCGATGGTGTACAGGTTCTGACGGTTCGCCCAACTATATTTGATCCTGCGAGCGGCGATGGTGGATCACCAATTGAGTCGTTTGATGCTCCGGCTGACATCGGAAACGTGAGCGCACGGTTGGTTGAGACGGTTGCAGAGGAGAGTCAGGGCGTTCGGCTTGAAGATGCTGACGTTGTCATCTCCGGCGGCCGCGGACTTGGCGGGCCCGAGCCGTTTGAGCAACTTCAGGCACTTGCCGATGTACTCGGCGGGGCGTTGGGTGCTTCCAGAGCGGCGTGCGATGCGGGGTGGATTGATCACTCGCATCAGATTGGGCTGACCGGAAAAAGCGTAAGCCCAAACGTGTACATTACCTTTGGTATCTCTGGCGCTAGTCAACATATGGCTGGCTGTTCAGGTTCCAAGGTGATCGTGGCAGTGAACAAGGATGCGGATGCCAACATCTTCAAAGACGCCCGGTTTGGCGTGGTTGGAGATTGGGCTAACGTTCTTGAAGGGTTCCGGGCCGCAGTTGATGATCTTTCGGCTTCTTAGACAACAAAGGAGAGCATCTTGAGTTGGGAATATGGTATCGATCTGGGCGCGATTGTTGGGCACGTCGAATCATCTGAGACTTTCTCCATATTTTTTCCGAGCCTGAGAAAAGCGCTGGTGGTTGATATGCGCCACGGTCCGGAAGAGGGCCCGTTGGTACGCGTATTACCGATGGCGCGCTCGCCGCAAGAGCGATTGCGTTCGCTACGGCGATTACGGCCGCATCTGCCGCGTGCAACTCAGATGGTGGCGATTCCGTGGCCGAGCTATGTTGCCAACATGGTGCGTTCTGGAGTTTGGGACAAGCTCACGGCTCGAGTCAGCGAGAGTGGCTCTGAAGATGCCGTACGAGCGCTGTCGCACAGCCTTGCAGAGTTACGACAGCATGAGTCTACGGAACTGGCGACGCTGATTCATGGCGATCAGTACGAGACCATCTGGTCACGCGGCGAGTAGCACTTCAAGCCGTCTTAGTAGGCCCTTAACAAAGTCGGATACTGACTGGTTATTTGCCGCGTCTGCGATTGTTGTTAGTGAGTCACGGTGACGATCCGGGTATTCGGCTTCCAGTTCGCCGCTTGAGATAGCTGTGACGTAGTCGAGAACCGCTTTTTCGAATTCGGCGGATAGTGACTCGGTGCCCAGAAGCTCCATCAGGTGTCCCAGGAAGATGGCGTCGTTTGCCAGGTCAATATCGGGGCCTGCGTTCAAGTCTGACCAATAGCTGTCGTAGACCATCCAGCGCAGTAGTTCAGAGACAGTGTCTGATGATGAATCAGTGTCGATGATCGAGAGCACTTCAGCCGCGAGTATTGGGTCAACGGCTATGAGTCGGTGAATGGTGCGGGCAGGAATCGACCGCAGGCTGGTTTTTTCGCGAATTAGATTTGCGGCCAACTCGGGGTTGTTGGAAATAGCGATGGCCGCAGCATCTGGATTGGCCTGTATACATGTGTAGAGGCCGAGTGAAGCGCCCTGCATCACTCGCATGGTCAATCCCGGTTCGGCGATTTCGCGATCGGCGAGCAGGGTGTAGAAGGCGTTGTCGATGGGGCGGTCGATATCAAAGTTGCCGGAACTGTTGGTGAAGAGCGTGAAACCAGCGCTCGATAAGCCGTCGGAACTTGATTCAGGCGACGCACCAAGGGCGGATAGTAGACGGGCAGGAGTTACTTCAGGCGCTCGTGCGATCTCCGGCCGGGCCTCAAGCAGACGCAGAAGCGTGACATCGCTGATTAGCGGCATGGCATCCTGCAACGTCTCCCGAGAAGCGTCACGCAGGATTCGGATCAGGCTGCTTATCTCAGTGCGTACCTCGTCAATTGAACGCGAGCCGATGAACTCATCGATAACCGCTGCGCCGTTGGCGGGTGATGCAGCGATGATCTGGTCAGCCGTCTCTGCGAGCTTACGAAGCGTCGCGACCTGGCCGGTGAGTACTTCATCAAGACCATCCCCGTCAGCCGATTGTTGGGCGTCGAACAGGGCTATCAACGCTCTGGGTGCGAGCAGAACTGCAAAGTCTCTGATGGCGGATTCGTTCATGCGTGTGCCGACGCTCTCAGCTTGTTCGGCGATGGGTTTGCCATTGAGCGACTCATAGAAATCGAACGCTTCCGCTAGCGCTGGACCCGGTCCATTCGGCATACCAGTCAACTCATCCGAGTGCTGCGTGTGAAGAGACCGCATATCGCGGATGTATGAGCTCCAGAACTGGAATCCGCGGTTGATTCCGGCGGCGTCTGTGAGTGCTAACTCATGCTTCTTGATGTCTTCGAACTGCTCTGCAAAGTCTCGGAGCCGCTGTCGTTCCTCGTTCGCAAGGATGGTGTTGATCGAATCTGGAAGCGGCTCAAGATCAGCACTATTTAGCTCCTCATAGAACCGCAATGGGAAGTGTTCAATGGCGAACAGCTTTTCCGCTGCTGTTCGCTCATCGCCCTCAAGGCTCTGGAACCAGCTGAGAGCCTGAGGCCAGTCGTCAAAGTCGATGCCGCCAACACCAACGTCGGTCAAAAACTGATCGTAGTAGGGCCTGAGAATTGGCGGTATCAGATCGATATCACCACCCGTCATGTTGACGATTTCAGCCTCGCCAAAGTGGAACAGATCTGAGTTGGGGTTGAGCGACAGGTTTGTCAGGTTGCGGAATCGATCGCGAAGTGGCTCGAAACGATCTGGGGGTTGCTGGATGAATTTCACAAGATCAGCGCGATAGGCGATGAGGCCGTCAGATGTGGTCCCGCGACGAGGCTGTTCCCAGTTGAGGTCCCGTTGGGCCGATGAGCCGAATACACCCCAGTACGAGTGACTCAATTCGTGCATGATCGTCGCCGGCACCGCCTGGCCCGCTCCGGCCCAGCCCTCCCAACCTGTGCTTCCGAACCATGTGGGCTGACCGATCATCTGCCGAAAGTCGTAGCCTTCCATCCAGGCCACACCGGGGTCAGTGAAGTTCCAGATATCCGTGACTGCGTCCACCCTGGCCTGTGCCCAGGGTGTTTGCGGTGATTCACTACGCGTCGAGGCAACACCCGGTTCAGGCTTGGTTTCTGAGCTTGAACAGGCCAGCGTGAGGAGTGCGATAGCGAATAACGCTATCGTGAACGGTGATCTGGAGATGGGAATTCCGATAGAAAGCCTCAAGGATTACAACGTATCTTTTGATGATCCAGAAATTATGTGGACCGCGTTGCAACCGATAGATCGTATTACGAGGTGCTGATAACACGAGTTGCCAATTTGTACATGATCATGCCGATCTGATCTGATAGCCACCTGACTACTAAATGCCTAGATTTTTACAAAAGCCTCGTTTGAGTTCGCTCAGGCCTCGCAGGTTCTTCTTGCGCTGGGGAGTTCGGGGCGTGCTGTTCCTGGTGCTGTTCTCATCGTTCATGTTCACGGATGGCGATGTGCGGCGGATAAACCCGGCGGAACGAGCCGGGGCGCACTATCTTTTCAGCATTCCCGGCTGGGAGATTGGGAATTTCCTGGACAAGTGGACCAATCGCGTGACTTCTGTAATCGGGTTTGGTCTGAGTGGTGAGGAACTGGACGAAACGATTGAGCAGTTCTCCGAGCTCTCAACTCAGATTCGCGATGCAGAAGGCGCGCATAATCGAGCGGTTGCAGATCCCGCATTATCGGCTGAAGAGCTTGAGCGGTTAGAAGTGGCCTTGCGTGATGCACGAGGTGAACGTCGCCGCACACGGAATGATCTTGAGGAACGGCTTGAGTCTGAGGTTAGCTCGACGCTGTCCGATCTGGGATTTGGAGGATTTGGTGGGTCACTCTGGCCTCCCGTGGACTTCCGTCTGGAGTCACCTCCGCACGTGTTAGTGACATCACCACGTGATGAGATTCGACGGCTTGATTCAGTGCTGCTATCGCCCGGAATAACGGGAGCGCAAGCGTTTGTGGTGGAGACCCGCCTCTTGGAGCAGAGTGGGCTCTCCGGCATCGTCCTGCCGCTGGGAGGAGTGGCAACGTACCCGACGTTTGTTCGCGATGACAACTCGCTGTTGAGAACGCTGGACCTTGTGTCGCACGAGTGGCTTCACGCCTACTTCTTCTTCAACCCGCTTGGGCAGCACATTGGCGCCGGTACGGAGATGAACAGCCTCAATGAGACCATCGCAAGCCTTGTGGGTGAGGAGCTTGGCATCATCACGTGGGAGCGGATCACGGGCGAGACGTACGTAGACCCGGACGAAGATTCGGATGATGAGAGCGTTGATGGTCCGGAGGATCTGGAGGAGTTCAGCTTTGATGACTTCATGCGTGAAACGCGCGTGAAAGCAGATGAGATTCTGGCTGAAGGAGACGTTGAAGGCGCTGAGTCCTACATGGATGCCCGAAGGATTGAACTGCAAGAACACAGATTCTTCATCCGAAAGATTAACCAGGCGTGGTTCGCGTTCAACGGCACATATGGCGATTCCCCGGCGTCTGTCAGTCCAATTGGCGATCAGGTTGAGGAATTGCGCTCGTTAGTTTCGGATGTTGGCGACATGCTTCGTTTGACCAGAGGAATCTCATCCTACGAGGAGTTTCTGCGGGTTTTGGACGAGACTCGAGCGATTTCCGAGGGGTTGGAGTGAAAAAGCAGTGATAGAAATCGGTTTGTATACGCCCCCTCAGCTATACTGAACAGAATCGTCATTGAGTTGATGAACGTATCTATTTCTTGAACCGAACGTCGAATAGATGACTGATTGAAAGGTCAGACTGATCTCGACTACCGCCTGCCAGACGATTTGGACGGCATCCTGAGAGAGACTTAATCGACATCGAACTAGCAAAGTCGGAGAGAGAATGTCGGCGCGGAATGAACCCGTCCCATATGAGGACCTGATGTCGTATCGTCCACCGTCGAACGGAGATAGGGACGGTGAGCAACGGCCACCCAGACCCCCACGGAACGATGACTCAGAACAGATAAATCTTGAAGATGTGATTGAGCGCGTTCGCTCGGGACTCCCAAACTTCAGCGGGCGAAAAG
>CAUZJA010000107.1:0-9315 GCA_963579925.1 Dehalococcoidia bacterium
ATGTGGATGCCGTCTTTGATCGTCTTCGGCTCAGGCACCTTCTGGAGAACCAGCCTTGCTGGCCCTCCCAGAGTGCCAATCGTTACCCACCCGCCGTCACTGCGTATCGGGCCGGGCTCCTCGCCAAGCATCGCCCCCCAGAACGCGGCTTCCAGTCCGAGGTCATTGACGTCAATGACCGCACCCGCAAATTTACGCGCGATGCCCTTGCCCATAAACCAGCTGCTGCTAGCTAAGCCAGCTTAAACTTCGGCAGCGTTATCTCGTCAGTAATCTTCTCAAAGACCACATCGACGGCCATACCGATGTCCAGGTTTTCCGGTTTCGGCTCCACACCAACGATGTTCGTTGGAATACGCGGACCATCTTCCAGCTCAACAATCGCAGCGATGTACGGGACATCTCCCGCAAACCCAGGATGCGGAGCGCGCTGCGGAATCGAGAAGGTGTAGATGGTGCCTTTGCCTGATGAGCGAATCCAGTCCGTGTTGCGCGAGTGGCAGTTCGGGCAGATATCGCGCGGGTAGAAGTAAGCCTGATCGCAGTCCAGGCACTTGCGAAGCCAGAGCTCTTCTCGACGTGCACCTTCCCAGTAGCGGTCAGACTCTGGTTGTGGGACGGGTATTGGTTTGTTGTATTCAGCCATGATTAGTCCCTCTGAAGGATGACGGTGCCGGTTGATGAGAGATTGCCGCCGGTGCCGTGAGCCATCGCCAGATTGCGATTGGCGATCTGGCGCTCACCGGTCTCGCCACGGAGCTGGCGAATGGCTTCGATAACGGTGAAGATTCCGTACATACCCGGGTGGGTGTAGGAGAGTCCGCCACCGTTGGTGTTCAGCGCAAAGTCTCCGCCGGGTGCGGTGCGCTGGTCGGCTACGAAGTCCGGGCCTTCGCCAGGTCCGCAGAAGCCAAGGCTCTCCAGCGTAACGAGCACGGTGTAGGTGAACGAGTCATAAATCATCGTCAGGTCGAGATCTTTGTGCGTGACCCCGGCCATCTCAAGCGCCTGGGGGCCGGTGTTGCGGCCGAACGGCATCGTCAGGTCGTCCATCTGGGAGATCAGCGAGTGGTCGTGCCCCTCACCAACTCCAATAACCTTCACACCGCCTTTGCGGGCGTTCTTCGCTCGCTCAGGGGTGGTCACGACGATGGCGGCGCCAGCGTCGGTGACGAGACAGCAGTCCAGCAGGTGGAACGGCCATGAGATCCAGCGAGAGTCGTGATAATCATCAAAACTCATCGTCTCGTCTTTCATGTAGGCCATCTCATTCATGTTGGCCCACTTGCGAGTGGATACGGCGATCTCTGCAAGCGCCTGCCGCGTGCGATCTTCGCCGTACATGTGCATGTACCGTCGCGCGGCCATGGAGTAGGAGATTGGCGGGCCAAGAATGCCGTAAGGAGCTTCGTATTGCGCTCCCGGCAGTCCTCGGTTCATTGCGGCTCGAGCTCGATCAGAGCGACCGGCTTGGCCGTGTGTAATCAGTGCAACTTCGCAGTAGCCAGCCTGGATAGCGGCCATCGCATGCGCGATGTGGATGACGAATGATGATCCGCCAACAATAGTGGAGTCTGTGAAGCGTGGCTCAATGCCAAGGTACTCCGCTACATCGTAGGTGGAGTAACCAGCCGTCAGGAATCCATCCACATCGCTCATCGGAATCCCAGCGTCGTCCAGAGCGTTGGACGCTGCTTCCGCATGGAGCTGCAGGGCAGACTTATTTGGCAGCTTGCCAATCTGATCGGACTCGGCAACACCGACGATTTCGGCGGTACCGGATATCCCTTTTAGCTTTGACATCACAGGCATGAGTTGATCTCCATTTTTTGTGTGAGCGTTGAAATGGCGCTTGGGTTACTGAAGCGGTGAGTAAGCGGTTGGCGACATGAGTTGGTTGCGGACGTTCTTCAGAATGATGCCGTCCTTCTGCGACTCGTCCACAATGCCGGGCCAGTCGGGGTCGGCACGGAAACTGGTCCACGCCTCTTCGCGTTGTCCTGCGTTTTCGAATGCAACTATGTACGTCAGTTCGTGGTTGCTGGGTCCGACCTCAGTCGTCCAGTAGCCAATGTTCTTGATCCCGTGCTTCTCAAACAGGGCAACCGTGTGGTCGCCGAATCGTTTAATGATGGTGGGGAGCATTCCGGGATTGCACTCATAAACCCGAAGTTCGTACAGCATTCGTTGACCCCTTTAACAATGATGTCTGTGACATCTGGAAGTGAGACTGCATTGGGTCGCCGATTCTCACCCCGAGAGGGCGCGCCGTCAAGGGGAATGCAAATGGAGCGCCCACCGGTTCGCTCTGCGCAGGACACAAAGTCACCATAATTTTCCGTATGAGCGCTACGACCCAATTTGCCGTATAACGTAATTAATAAGATTGTTTGTCTTGTTAATTATGAAATTAGCTAATTAATACTTAACAACTATTAATTATTTGCTCGGGGAGGCATGGATCATGGACTTATCAGGAACCTGGTACAACCAACTCAACTCAACAATGGTCATCTCTGTCCGGCCGGATGGTTCCCTCACCGGAAGCTATGTCTCAGGAGTAGGAGGCAGCGCCGCTTCTCTGTTAGTGCGTCAGTACGACCCCAATCCCGGAATGAGCACCAACGTGGGCTGGGTCATCGACTGGCGACCCTACTCAAGCCTGACCGCCTGGTCAGGGCAAGCGTGGGATGACCCCAGTGGGGGGGCCACGATAGCCGCAATGTGGCATCTCACCAGTGAGACATCAGAAGCAAACCAGTGGATGTCGACGCTCGACGGCAAAGACGTGTTCACCCGCCGCAAGAAGTCAGATGAAGAAGTTGCGGCAGCGATGAGGATAATCGCACCATCACACCCGCATCGAGAGTAGCAACACATCTGGAGCTCACACGCTCCTCAAGCCGCGTCTGGAATCGCCATCCCGATCCGGTTGAAGGATCGCTACCGAGGCTCACACCTGAGCATCATTCAATCCCGTGGCTATGCATCCGTTCCGGCTTCAGCCGGATGATCGTGCGGTCGCCCTCGCGGTAGATCTCAGACATGTACTCCTCGATCTCCTCAGGCGTCTTGTACTTCTGCACGATGCGAAGCGTGTCATCGTAGACATCACCATCAACCAGTTCAGCCACGCCGCTGGCGGAGACGTAGTGGCCCGTGGGGTCATCGGCGATGACGGAGCAGCGCTGATCGCGAACCAGATTCTTCCACTTCACCGTGTGTTTGACCGTGGAAATGATGAACGTGTCGTCCTCCCAGCCGAACCAGACGGGCGTCATCTGCGTTGTGTCGTCGGCTCTGTTCGTAGCAAGGATCAGGTTGCGGTGCGAATCTAGAAAATCGCTCATTAGAATGTTCGCCGTATCATCACTCATCAGTAGCTATCCCTCTTCTCGCCGATCTTCCAATCACAACCACCGCGGCCAGCACCGCAACTGCGGCGGCCACCAGGAATGCGTCACCGTACGCGTCGATAAACGCGCCTGTATCTGACAGTCCACGCTCCAGCGCCTCATCTTCACGCCACGTGAATATCATCGTGCCAATTGACACGGACACCACCGTGCCGACGGTCTGCATCACGGCCAGCGTTGCCGAAGCTGCACCAGCCATCTGCGGTTGCACATGCCGCATTGTCAGCGCGTAGACCGACGACTGGTGAATCCCAAATGCCAGACCTATTGCCCCCGCCCGCAGCGCCACTTCCAGCAGGCTCGCCGTTTCATCTATTCGCGACATCCAGAGCAGACCGCCAGCAGTGGCGACGGCACCGACAACCGTCATCGCGCGGTCGCCCAGTCGGTCAGCCAGCCAGCCGCCTATGGTGGAGCCAACGAATGTGAGCGCCCCCATCGTAGCCAGCATTCCGCCGAGCGCAATCGAGTCTCTGCCCAGCGCGTCGGCAATATAGAAAGGGAACAGGAACCACATCAGAAAATAAGCGGTCGTGCCAATCAGGTTGGATATAGCGCCCTGCCGGAAGGTCCAATCCGCCAGTAGCCGGGCTGGCACAAGGGGGTTCGGCACGTTGCGCTCACGGATAACAAAGTAGCCGAAGAAAGCTATGAACACGGCTCCGGTTCCTAGTGTCCCAGCCGATGTCCAGCCATCGATTCGGGCGATTGAGATCGAGAGAGCGAACATGAACAGGCCAATATAGAGCAGGCCAGTGCCGACCCAGTTGAAGCTCCCACTACGTCGCTCAGTTGGAACTGCCACTTTGGACTGGATCATGAACGCGCCAAGTACAAGCACAACTAGGCCAATCGGCACCCTGACCCAGAAAATGGACTCCCATCCAAACGTTTCGGTGAACCACCCGCCACCCAGTGTGGCCGTCATCTGCCCGATGCCGACCGCCGCAATGGTTACCCCAAGAGCGGCGCCACGACGCTGCGGCCCGAACGCACGCGCCACAAGTGCAGGACCAACGGTGAATAAGATCGTGACGCCAATGCCCTGAGCCACGCGCAGCGCGACCACGGCTGCAAGGGTGCTCTGCAAGGCGATTATGCCCACCGAAATCGTGTACAGAACAACGCCAGCGATGAACAGCCATTTCAGCCCGTATCGATCACCAATCGCGCCGATACCGAACCCTGATCCGCTGCGGCTGGCGTGGTAGATGATGATGATCCACTGCACCGTGATGAGCGATTCGTTGAGGTCGTCCCGAATGGCGGGCAGCGACACGTTGATGGAGAAGTCCAGCGCGCCAAGAAACAGGCCAGCAGCCCCCGCAATAATTGTGGGGATGCCTGCGCGGGCAAAAGAAGAGCGATTCACGTTAGGGAGTGCTGAGAAATCGGTCTAATCGAGTATCGAACGCGAAATGATGAGCCGCTGAATCTCTGAAGTGCCCTCGTAGATCTCAGTGACCTTTGCATCCCGAAAAATCCGCTCCACGATGCTCGGCTTGAAGTAGCCGGTTCCGCCGTGAATCTGAACCGCCTTGGTAGCAACTCGGCCCAGCATTTCTGATGCGTAAAGCTTCGCCATTGCAGACTCTTTCACCGGATTCCCGCCAGAATCGATGATCTCGGCCGCACGGTGGGTCAGCAGCCTTGCCGCATCGATCTCTGTTGCCATGTCAGCGAGCATGAATGCGATGGCCTGGTGCTCGCTAATCGGCTTCCCAAACGTCTTCCGCTGCTGCGAGTACGACAGCGCCGCTTCGTAAGCGCCCCTCGCCATGCCGATGCACTGCGCCGCAATCGAAACACGCGACGTGGTGAGCGTGGAGAGCGCTACGGAGTAGCCACCGCCATCGTCACCCAGCCGATTCGACGCTGGAATGCGGCAATTTTCAAATACCAGTTCCGCCGTGCCAGAGCCCTTCATGCCCATCTTGCCCGTCAGGTGGTTGGTCGAGAAACCTTCAGTGCCTCGCTCCACCACCAGCGCGTTGATGCCCTTGTAACCCGCGTTTCGATCGCTGTTTGCGAACACCACAAACGTGTCTGCGTGGGTTCCGTTGGTGATGAACGTTTTGGAGCCATTGAGAATGTAATCGTCGCCATCACGCTTTGCAGTTGTCGCCATTCCAAGTGCATCGCTGCCAGTGCCCGGCTCTGTAAGCGAGAACGCCGCAATCTTCTCGCCCGACGCCAGTGGCGGAACGAAGCGTTGCAGTTGCTCCTCATTGGCGAACCGTGCAATCGCCGCCGTACCCAGCGAAACATGTGTGATGTACACCGTTGACGACGACCCACATACAACCGCGATCTCTTCGATCACCGTAGCAATGTCACCGTACCCGCCACCCGCGCCGCCAGCGTCTTCACGGACGGTCAGGCCGCAGAGGCCCAGCGCCGCCAGACCTCGAAACGCCTCCTCCGGGAACTCTTCACGCTCGTCCACTATCGCCGCATTGGGCGCCAGTTCGCGTTCGGCAAATTCCTTCGCCGTGACGCGTAGTAGCTCTTGTTGCTCTGAGGGAGGCATTTGATCGTCCTGAATAGGGGATAAGTGGGTTTGAGAAGTGACCTCACTCTATTCGTACCCAACATCGCCCGCAAGTAAATAACACCTGTGGTGTGTTCTCGACAGGCGCTCGTTGTTCGGACACGGGGGGAACCATAGAATGCCAGCAGGTTTCATCCCCCATCTGAACTGCGCTGCACCATGAGAATTGTCGGCATTGACCCCGGACTGAATCGCACCGGATACGGTGTGATTGATTCGTCTGGCACCCGTTCGGGCGCTCAAGTGGCGGTCGAAGGCGGTGTCTGCAAGTCACGCCAGGCCGATGAGCTTGGCGTCCGTATTTTGGCGATCTATTCCGATGTTTGCGAAGTACTCGATGAGTTCAAACCAGTGGTAATGGCTCTGGAGCAGATCCACAGCCACTACAAGTTTCCGAAGACGGCGATCTTGATGGGGCACATCCGAGGCGCTATCTGCCTGGCCGCCGCCGAGCGCGGCGTCCCGGTGATTGATTACGCCCCAACACGCGTAAAGAACGTGATTACGGGGTCAGGACGAGCGACGAAAGAACAGGTCCAGTTATCGGTGGCATCGCAGTTGAGTCTGCCGGAACCGCCACACCCGGACGATGTGGCGGACGCATTTGCGCTCGCCATCTGCCACGCACTTGTGGCCAATATGCCAGCAGCTGCAACGGCGAGGTGACACAACAATGATCTCTTACCTTGAAGGACAAGTCCGGCGCATGCCGGTCGATGGCCCAGTCATGGTGCTGCTGGTAGGCGGTATCGGCTACGAGATCACGCTTCCCACGTTCGTGCACCACGGCCTGCAAGAGCGCAACATTGTTGAGGGCGACACAATCGGCCTGGAGATCTACTATCACGTAACAGACCGTCAGCCGAAGCCGGTTCTGGTGGGATTCCAGGACACCAAACAGAAGACGTTCTTCGAGCGCCTGATTGGTGTCGAGGGAGTAGGTCCATCCAAGGCCGCTGCCGCGCTGATATTCCCGGTCGCAGACATCGCTCGCGCCATCGAAGACGAAGACTCAACACTGCTGCGACGCATGCCCGGCATTGGCGACCGCGCCGCCCAGAAGATCATTGCATCACTGCGCGGCAAAGTGACGGACTGGGCGATGGACGCCAGCAGTTCATCTGATGCCGCGCCAGCGAAACCGGCTGAAGTTGATCCAAAGGATGCCGTAGTTCAAGAGGGCGTCGATATCCTTGTTGGCCTCGGCCACCGTCCAAACGACGCGAAAGTGGCAATTTCAAAAGTCCTGGAGAGCGATCCCGAACTTGCGGATGACATCGAAGCGCTCATCCGCGAGGTGTTCCGCTCGCTAACCGGCGTGGCGTAGGCGGAGGCTGCTATGGCACGTCAAAAAGTCGTAGGCGACGGCGTCGATCCGACTCCAAAGAAGAAGGCCCGAGCCAAACCCGATCCCTCGGTCGACGCACCTGAACCTTCACCCATGCTTGACCCAGCGCTCGACCCTGCAGAGGACGCACCGCTCAACGCTCTACGGCCAACATCGTTCGAAGACTACGTAGGCCAGCAAGAGGTACTGAGCAGTCTTCGGATCGCCGTCCAGGCCGCAAAGTCGCGTGATGAGGCCATCGATCACGTGCTGCTAAATGGCCCGCCGGGTCTCGGCAAAACCACCCTCGCACATATCATTTCGAAAGAGTTCGGCTCAAAGCTGACGCAGACCTCCGGCCCCACGCTGGAGCGTCCGCTGGACATGGTCGGCCTGCTCTCGAACCTGGAGAAGGGCGAGGTCCTTTTCATTGATGAGATTCACAGAATTCCAAGAGCCGTTGAGGAGTATATGTACTCCGCAATGGAAGACTTCAAAGTGGATTTCGTTACGGGCAAAGGCACGTACTCACGCACGCTGACGTACCGCCTGCAGCAGTTCACGCTGGTAGGAGCAACAACACGCGCAGGCATGCTGAGTGGGCCGCTACGCGACCGATTCGGGCTCACGTACCACCTCGATTTCTATTCGAATGAGGAACTCAGCCGTGTAGTGACCAGATCGGCCGGAATACTGGACGTTCAGATCGATCAGGTGGGCTCGGACGAGATCGCCCGCAGGTCGCGTGGCACGCCACGAATCGCCAACCGTTTGCTGCGTCGCGTGCGGGACTACGCGCAGGTCACAGCGGACGGAATCATCACCGGTGACATTGCAGAAGAAGCGTTGACCAAAGAGGGCGTCGATGAGCTTGGTCTCGACCGGCTTGATCGTCTCTACCTGACAACACTGGCAGACCAGTACAACGGCGGCCCAGCAGGCTTGAACGCCATCGCCGCAACGGTCAATGAAGATTCGCAAACGCTGGAAGACGTCGTCGAGCCATTCCTGCTCAAAATAGGCCTCATCAACCGGACTCCCGCAGGCCGAAGAGCCACTCAGGCCGGAATGGACCACTCCGGCGTGCCATCGCTCATTAACCCAGGCCCACAACAAGCAACCCTGCTCTAGTGCCTGCCGCACGGGCACATTGAAGCCCGCGGGAATGAACCACTCTGCGAGGGAGCCACTCTGCGAGCGAACCACAGAGTGAGCGAACCATCAAATGTCACCCTGAGGCGGGAGGCCCCACGACCAACGTGAGGGTCTCTGCCGGTCCTGCACGCAAAAGCCGTGACCTGCCCCCAAGACCGTTACCACCCATTATCTCGGTTCTCCGACTAGCTGTACTCTGGGCATGGGCAGACCATCGACCAGCAGACACGGTCAACCAGATCGCGCCCGCCACCCAACAGCTACCAACATCATCACCCGCCCACTAACGATAGGTATTACGTAACTATTAACAAGTTGCGATCGCCACCATTCCCGGTAGCCGAGGGGCTTGCCCCTCCCCCCACCGCATCACCCCGCCACCCCTCAATGTCACGCATCCACCCCATCCGCGAGAGGGCCGGGCAAGCCCAGCGCCCTGCGCTCTATGCCCGTGCGGCAGGCACCCGCGCAAACAGCGCACAGACTGCTATATTTGCCTACCTGTATATCAACCACGTTGCACGAGAGGCCAAAGACGCATGGCAGTCCGCATTGGAACATCCGCAGGCGAATACGAATGGCAAGAAGGCTGGGCGAAAATCCCGCCCTCAACATCGCTAACCGACGGCTGGTCGCACCACGGCGTTGTAGTCACCGACGCCGACGAAGTCATCGCCTTCCACCCTGGCGACCCCGAAATGCTGGTGTTCGACCTCGACGGCAACCTGCTGCGTTCCTGGACTACCGACCTCAAAGACGCCCACGGTATGGCGCTGGCGAAAGACGCTTCCGGCCAGTACCTGTGGACCTCCGACCCCGGTGCCAAACGCGCACCCGAGATTGACTACGAATACGGCGCCGGCCCA
>CAUZJA010000108.1:0-9294 GCA_963579925.1 Dehalococcoidia bacterium
TCAGGCCAACGTTGAAGCTGGCGGAGACAATTGGACGGACACGCCTGTGGGCACCGGCGCCTTCAAGCTGGATGAGTACCGAGTTGGCGAGCGAATCGTCTTCTCTCGTAATGAGAACTACAACGGCCGTCAGGCGTATCTCGACCGGGTGTTCTTCAACCTGGCCGGTGGTATCGCAATGGCGATGTACGAGACCGATGAGATCGACATCACCGGCGTTGGCCTTGCAGACCTTGACCGAGTTCAGGACCCAACGGAGCCACTGAACGCAGACCTGGTGAACATTCCTCCAGGTTTCTCAATCTCTTACATTGGCTTTAATACCAGCAAGCCACCGTTTGATGATTTCAAGTTCAGGCAGGCATTGAACCTGGCCGTAGACAAGGAACTGATCGCTGAGTCGGTGTACGCCGGTCTCGTCACTCCTGCATACGGAATCCTGCCACCAGACTTCCCTGGCTTCACAGGCGATATCGACGGTCTGACTTACGACCCCGATGCAGCCCGCGCACTGCTGGCTGAGTCAAACTACGCCGACCCAGACTCACGCCCCAGGATCACCCTGACCATTCCCGGCACGGGAGGCTCCCCAAGCCTTGACGTTGAGATTGTGGCGGACATGTGGCGAACAGAATTGGGCGTAGAAGCTGAGATCCAGCAGGTTGAGTGGGCCACCTACCTCCAGGACCTGAACCGAGAGCGCTTACAGGCGTTTGGCGGTCTGGGTTGGGAGGCGGACTACCCGGACCCGCAGGACTTCCTGGACATCTTGTTCCACAGTGACAGCCCCGGAAACCACGGCCAGTACAACAACGCTGAAGTCGATGATCTGGTCGAGCGTGCCAGGACAGAGGCTGACCCGCAGCTTCGTGTTGACCTGTATCAGCAAGCGGAGCAGGCGATCATTAGCGACGCCGCATGGCTTCCGCTCTGGTTCGACACAGAAAGCAAAGGACTGATCAAGCCGCACGTTGAGAACTACAATTACACGCCAATCATCGTGCCAAAGCTTGGCGACGTTTACCTGTCCAACTAGGCCTACATAACCAGTGAATCAACAACTCCGGCTCCGATTTCTTTTGCGGGATATTCGGGGCCGGAGTCGCGTTAATCAAAGTGCTGGCAGAGTGCTGGCTTGACAGGCGAGGCTCACCCGTAGAAATTCACTGAATGCTCGGCTACATCATAAGAAGAATTCTCTGGGCGCCAGTCCTGCTTTTTTTCGCCGCGCTGTTTGTGTTTGTGATGGGCGAGTTCGCACCGGGCGACCCAATCGAAGTAGCGCTGGGTCAGAGCTACACAGAAGAGCGCGCTGAGAGACTGCGAGAGCTGCGTGGACTCAATGATCCTGTGGCAGAGCGGTTCATCAAGTACATATATAACGCAGTCCAACTGGACTTTGGTGAAAGTCTTTCGCGTCGTGATCGCACAGTGTGGGAGTTGCTTGCTCCCAAGCTCAAAGTGTCTGGGCAGCTCTTCCTGGCTGGGATCATCATAAGCGTCACCTTTGGTCTCCCGCTGGGCTACTACGCCGCTTCAAAACAGGGCCAGTGGATGGACCCTGCGATTGTTGGGTCAACGCTATTTCTAATGGCGATACCTGTGTTTTTCACCGCGCCGCTGCTGATATTGATATTCGCGGTCAACCTGGGATGGTTGCCCGTTGGCGGATGGGATGGCCTGTTCAGTACGCGCATCATCTTGCCCGCGTTGGTCACCGGTATACCGGGTATCGCAGGACTGGTACGGATGATGCGGGCAAGCACGCTGGAAGTGCTGGGTCAGGACTACATCCGGACGGCGCGCTCAAAGGGACTTGGCGAGTTCGTTGTCAGACGTCGACACGTTGCAAGGAACGCAATGATTCCTGTGCTCACGATTTTGGGTTTCGCCATTGCAGGGCTGTTTAGCGGCTCACTGATCACGGAGTTGATATTCGGCATCCCAGGGGTCTCGTCATTTGCACTTCAGGCACTATCGGCACGTGACTTCCCGGTCATCACCACCCTCGCGTTGATTGGCGCTGGAATGCTTGTGACCGTCAACCTGCTGGTCGACATTTTGTACGCGGTAATTGACCCACGGATCACGTATGACTAGGCGCTCATCATGGTGACCACAACTGCAGATGTAAATGACGGAATTCCCGTCGTAAGAGAGCGCTCCCACTCTCCATTCCGGATGGCGATGGGCCGATTGTTTAAAAAGAAGATCGCCTTAGTCGCAATGGCGATCCTGTTCGTTCTCTACTTCACCGGAATCTTTGCGCCTCTCATCGCAAATCATGACCCCAATACCATCAATCTTCGGTCTACTCAGGAAGGCCCAAGCTCTGAGCACTTTTTCGGTACTGATCGGGCGGGGCGAGACCTATTCAGCCGGGCCGTATACGGCATCCGCACGACGGTCATCATCACCGCTGTTGGGTTGGTAACGGGCAGCCTGTTCCTGGGCGTCACACTCGGTCTGCTCACGGGCTACTTCCAGGGCATATTCGACGCGTTCGTGATGCGAGTTGGGGAGCTCGTATCTGCCTTCCCGGACATACTGTTAATTATTCTTCTCGCGGCCACGTTGCGTCCTCGTATCGTAGATCTCGTGCGCAATATTGAGGATTGGACTGGTATCGACGGCCTCGTATCGTCAGGCGCCGCCGACTTCTTTGTGATCAGCGTCGCGCTATTGCCGCTCAGCTGGTTTGGCATGATGCGACTGGTCCGCGGCCAGGTGCTTACGCTGCGCACCATGCCGTACGTAGAGGCTGCGAACGCCATCGGCGTATCAACGCCACGTTTGATGTTTACGCATCTGCTTCCCAACACGCTTGCGCCGATCATCGTCTCAGCCAGCTCAGGCCTGGGCGCTGTAGCAGGCTCTGAAGTCATACTCAGCTTCATCGGCATCGGAATCCAGCCGCCGCACCCCAGCATTGGCCGCATGATCGCGGATGTGACATTCCAGGGCGGCGGACTCGTCAGCGTGTTGCGGGATCACCCGGAGCAGCTGCTCACGCCAATTGTGATCGTGTTCGCGTTCATCCTGTGTTGGAACCTCTTGGGAGACGCGCTCAACGATGTCTTCAATCCTCGTACTCGGTAGTACCATAGCGATTACTATTCGCCTTGAATTGGAGGCCGACGATGAAGATTCATTCGACCACTGCCGCCGGGACCTAGCTCCAAACGTTTGGTGTGAAGGCAGCACATTTAGACTCGACAATCTTCTGGGGCTGGCGCAAGCCATTCATTAACGGCGGCATCACGCTGATCCTGCCATTTGGCAAAGCGATCGTGATTATCGAGTCGCGATATCTGCGTAGGGACGAGACTGGCGAACTCATCGTCGATCGCCAGATTGCCCTGCTACGCCACGAGCTATGCCACGTCCAACAGGGCGAGGACTGGGGCACGCTGGGCTACTGGAGACGTCACATCTGGGCACGAATCAAAAGCAGGAGCATGGCCGCGAAAGAGACCGATGTGGAGTGTTGCTGCTGCGACGCGTTGCGTGAGGTGTCCGCGAAGCATCTGGTGATGCTGGACTAAATCTTCAGCTTCTTGAAGGAGCGCTCGGGGATGGCTTTGATCAGGAGCATGACGAAGCGCCAGAACCACGGGTAGTAGAGGGTGTTTTTGCCTTTTGCCGCGGCCTTCTTGAGTGCTTTGGCGGTTGCCTCTGTTGATGCGATGGGGATCTTGGTCTTCAGTCCGTAGGTCATGGGTGTATCGATGAAGCCCAGCTTGGCGGTCATGACGTGGACGCCGCTTTTGGCGAGTCGGCCTCGCAGACCTTGCAGGTAGAGCGAATAGCCGCCTTTGGCTGCGCCGTAGAAGTAGTTGCTCTGCCGGCCACGGTCGCCAGCAACGCTTGAGATGCCGATGATGGTGCCTTCGCCGCGTTCTTCCATGTAGGCCGCCAGCGCCTCGGAGACTGACACTGCGCCGGTGAAGTTCACGTCCAGCACTGCGCGTGCTGCTGAGAAGTCTTGCTGCGACTCTTCCTGCTCACCCATTGCGCCGAACACCACGTACGCGGTGTCGATTGAGCCGAGCGCTTCAACTGCGTCCGCAATGAAGCCGGCGTGCGAGTCGAAGTCTGTCGCCTCGAAGTCACCGATAAGCACCCGTTTGGAGTGGCGAACCTGTATGTCGGACGCGATGGTTTTCACTTCATCGCGGTCGCGGGCTGCCAGCAGGATGGAATCGCCGTCTTTCGCGTGTTCGGCGGCGATCGATTGAGCGATTCTGCTCGTGGCTCCAAGGATTAGAACGTTCAAGTGGGCATTTCTCCTACCAGACCCAGTCGGCGGCCAAGTTCAGATTGGAACATATTCAGCGGATCAGCCTCATCACGCACGCGCTTCCACTCCTCCCACTCCGGGTACATGCGTCTGAAGTCCTCGACGCCAAGGCGGGCGTCCTTCGATAGGTACACGCGGCCACCGGCATCTGCCACCATATCGTCAAGCCGGGTGAAGAGGTCCAGCGTGTTCTGGCCGGTGTTTGCGAAATCGAGCGCCACCGTGACGCCGGGGCGAGGGAATGAGAGGCCGCTGTGGCTCTCAGTTCCGAACTCCTTGATTACGCCAAGGAACGGCAGAGTGCCTGATTCGGAAATCGTTTTCAGAAGCTGCTTTAGCGCCAGGTGCTGTGGGTCTGGCGGTACGACGAACTGGTACTGGAAGAAGCCACGCTTGCCGTACATGCGGTTCCACCGGTCGACGGCGTCCAGCGGAAAGAAGAAGGGGTAGACGCTGGTGGTGCCCCTCGACCGCTTCGTGAACTGCTTGCGGTAGTAGGCGGCGTTGAACATTCGTGCGCTGAGGCCGTTGAGCAGGAGGTTGGACTCGAGAAATTTACCGCTGACGAGCCCTCGAGGTAGCTTGCTGAGTATGCCCGCCTTGCCGCTTGATCCGGCAGGTGCGTGCTTGCCAGCGATGAAGTTGCCGCGCCCCATCGACTTTCCACGAGCGAGACCGTCGATCCAGCCAACCGAGTATGGCCACTCTTGATGCGCCGCGCTGGCGCCCAGGAACTCTTCAAGGTCACGCACGCGCGTAGACGTCACGTCCATGGCATCGCTCTCAACGGGCAGTAGGCGTACTTCCATGCTGAGTATGATGCCTGTGAGGCCCTGCCCGCCCGCGGTCGCCCAGAACAGTTCGCTGTTGTTCTCAGCGTCGCAGAAGACAATTTCGCCGGTTGACTTGAGTAGCTCCACGTTGCGGACGTGGGATGCCCATGAGCCAGATATGTGGTGGTTCTTGCCGTGAACATCAGACGCTAGCGCACCGCCCAGCGTCACGAATCGCGTGCCTGGGACGACTGGCGGAAAGAAGCCCCGCGGCAGGAATATGCGCACCAAATCGTCCAGGGAGAATCCTGCTTCGCACTTCAGCCAGCCAGTTTCGGGGTCGAACTCCAGGATGCGGTCGAGCCGCTCCATCAGCAGCGTTACGCCGCCGCTCAGCAGGGCTGCATCGCCGTATGCACGTCCCAGACCACGGGCTAGAACCGGGTGATTGCCGTTTGAGGTGACCGCCGCGATGAGATCACGCCGCGACTCCGATCGGAGCACGTCAGATTCAACCCGGGAATATCGTCCCCAGCCCTCTAGTGTCTGTCTTGCGAGTGTGCTCATAGGATTGGTGGCGGCTTACTACCGCCCAACCAGACTATGCGGATACGTGGCAGAACAGCAATTGTAGAAGCAACACATCAGCAGCGATTAGCGGGTGGCCGGCGGCGTGCCCCGGCGGTTCGCTAGCGTCTGTGGGAGAAGGTCGTAGCGAGTTTCGTGGCCGTCGAAGAAACGGAGCAACTCGTCCACCATCAGCGAGAAGAATCGGTTGCTGTTGGCCGCAGTCACGCCTGCGATGTGCGGCGTGATGAAGGCGTTTGGCAGGTCGCGGATGGGTGAGTCGATGGGAATAGGCTCTGGCTCGAATACATCAAGACTGGCGACGATATCGCCCTTCTGCAGGCGTGCGATCAGCGCGTCGGAGTCGACGATGGCCCCACGACTCACGTTCACGAACACAGCGCCGGGATGCAGGAGGTCGATTTCGCGCTCGCCAATCATGCCGCGAGTTGCAGGTGTGATCGGTGCGAGACAGACGACCACATCGGGGACAGACATCACGTTGTCCAGCGACGTCATGGTCACATCGTAGATATCGGCAATCTCCCGCGGCACGTAGGGGTCATGAATCAGCACGTTTGTGCGGAACGGTTTCAGCAACTCCAGCAATCGACGCCCAATGTGACCTGTACCGATCATGCCAACCGTCTTGCCGGTCAACTCACCACGCAGGAACCCGGGATCTTCGTAGCGGGAATCATCCTCAAACACGTGCTGATGGTCGATCAGCTTCCGGTACAGACTTCCCGCATTGCGCAGGCCAATCAACATCATCGCCAGCGCCCACTCCGACACCGGGTACGACGAACCCTGAGTGGTATCGATGGACCGAATGCCACGCTCAGCCGCGGCCTCAACATCAATCCGCTGCGCAAACCGATCGCCTTCAAGCTCACCGATAAACCGCAGGTTGGGCGCAACGTCCATCACATCCGGCGTCACCCGAGGCGAGCCGTGGCAAACAACCAGCGCATCTAAACCACTCACAAACGCCTTGAATCGAGCATCCGTGTCGGCATCAGCCACCGGAGGCTCATCCCAGCTGGTGGGCAGATCAAATTCCTCAAACCGGAAGTCAGCGACCGCCTCCAGGCGTTCGCGATCGACGTCACCCACATCGAGATCATGGGTCGGTCGGTTGCAGGCGATTCCTACGATTGGGCGGTTGGTGTTGTGTGTTGTCATTGGCAATGCTCCTGCGTAACCGGAATGCTAGCGGAATGTGGACGCTTGTGGCACGGGCACGCCGGATCTGGTAGTGGCCGCAGCGCTCCGGAAGAGGAATCCCCTCACCCTATCCCTCTCCCCCAAGGGGCGAGGGGACAGAACCGCCAAGATTATGGACTCCGCCGCGTCTGTGGTCGGTTGGCGGGAATTGGGCGCGTCCAATTGACCTTTTTATGTCCCTCCATGGGAGATGGTGGCCAGGCTGTCCAGACGTATCGCGGCATCCGCTTGCATGCGTATGCCTGTTGTTTTTGTTTTCCACACGGAACTGCTGAAGACGGCGCCGAGATCGCCGGGCGGCTCACCCTTTGGTGGGCCGTTTGGCGTGGTGCGGGCTTTATTCTTCTCCGATCACGCTGCGTGGCATTCGGGGATCGAGCCACCGACATGCGGGCAAGGGGCCCGTAGTACGGCTGCAGAGTGCGGACGTGGTCCGTGCGGATGCAGTTAGGTTTCCTATCGAGCGGTCGACCTTTGTCTGGCAGCAGGATCTATATACGATCCGATTGGTTCCCACACCATCGAAAAGACTATTCCAGTCCACACCCGGATGGTTTTCTTGCCACCCTTTGACCGGATCGGGATTTGCTTTCAATATCCCCCGGTGGAACCGGTCCCTGCACTCGTCCGGCGGTCCTCTTTTGTCCGATTTACTTCCGCTATCACGGAGGTTCATCGGAAAGGGTTCCCCCAGGCCGCTCGGCAATTAGACGAGTTTGGGATCGTTTGTCGTTACGGATACCACGATACGTTTGGACACCATCTGCCATGGAGGCACATAAAAGCCAGGGGCCAGTGTGCTGCCGTGCTTGATGGCTACTTTTGGTGTCCTCCCGGCTGATTCGCACACTCCGGTCAGCCGCCGAGGTGTGCATTTGGTAGGGCTGTGGTTAGCGTCTGATGGATGAGGTCTTTAGTCAATGGGAGCGTGGCAGAAGGGTATGCAGGGGATATTCTCCAAAGATTTCGGGAATAATGGGTATGCCTAAAAACAACGTGCTAACTCTGTAGTTATTAGCGTATTCTGCTCTATCAATGCTAATTCCGTATAGCATCTGTTGCTATGAATTCTGAGAAATCTGTTAGTGCCACCATTTTTGGCGTGAATACACGGTGGTGGTGGATGCTAATCGGACTGTTACTACCGGTGATATTGCTGGTCGCCGTGGGATTCGTCAACGCAGCGGATGGTGAGCAGGCAAAGGTCGTGGCAGGCGATGGAGCCGAGTCCGATTTGTTTGGCGCATCCGTGTCAATCAGTGGCGACTCTGCCGTGATCGGTGCTTGGGGGGATGACGATGCCGGATTCATTTCTGGCTCGGCTTACGTTTTCGTCCGTAGCGGTGGGGACTGGGTTCAGCAGGCCAAACTTATCGCCAGTGATGGTGCGGCTGATGATATTTTTGGCGCTTCAGTATCCATCAGCGAAAACACGATCGCGATCGGTGCTAAATCAGATAACGATACCGACATTAGAACGGGCTCGACGTATGTATTCACGCGTAGCTGTGGTGTCTGGAGCCAGGAAGCGAAGCTAACAGCGAGTGATGCTGCGGCCCACGATTTTTTTGGTTCCTTTGTATCTGTCAACGCCAACACCATCGTAGTTGGTGCTGTTGGGGATGACGATGCGGGACCATCGTCTGGATCGGCGTATGTATTTGTCCGTGAGGGTGACACCTGGATCGAGGAGGCGAAACTTACGACCCTTGATGCGACCACTAGAGATAACTTTGGTGGATCCACGTCTATTAGCGGAGATACTGCAGTGATCAGTGCCAACCAAAGTACAACTCGACCTGGTGCAGCGTACGTATTTGTCCGTAATGGAGGTGTGTGGAGCCAGCAATCAAAGCTGATGGCCAGCGACGGGGCATCTCTCGATAAATTCGGTAATGCCGTGGCCGTTAGAGGCGACACGGTCGTCTTAGGCGCAGAGGCAGACGTTAATGCAGGAGCGCAATCAGGCTCAGCTTATGTCTTTATTCGTGATGGATCTACCTGGAACGAGCAGGCCAAGTTGACGGCCAGCGATGCCGCACATTTCGATGAATTCGGTCACTCGGGAGCCATTGCAGGAGCGACGATCCTGATCAGCGCAGATCTCGATGACGAATCAGGCTCAGATTCTGGTTCTGTGTATGTATTTGCTCGTGAGGGGGTGATTTGGAGTGAGGTACGGAAGCTCAGTTCCAACGACGCTGCGGATAATGATGAGTTAGGCCGGTCTGTATCGATGAGCGGCGATACCATCATTGTCGGTGCTTGGGGGGATGATGATTCCGGTTCTGAATCTGGTTCGGCGTACATATTTGCTAGTGCGCCTTCAGTCCCCGAAGCGCCCTTGATCGTCGCAACGTTCGATGGTGACTCGCAGGCGACAGTGGATTGGAATGCTCCCGCATCAGATGGTGGGACCGCGATTGC
>CAUZJA010000109.1:0-9285 GCA_963579925.1 Dehalococcoidia bacterium
AATATCGACGTTCTGTACAGCCGCCTCGGTCACAAATTGACCGATCACGTCAATGTTGCGTTCGGCATTTCCCACGACGCTTTGCATCTGGACCATTGCGATTCGAATATCTTGCATGAATTGATCTCGTTATAGCTACGTTAGGTGTCGGATTATGGGGCTGCACGGGTGGCGCGGCAAGCCATGAGCGGTATAATCAGCGTCGACAGGTCTTGATTTAAAGCTAAGCTCCGGACGTCGCCTGTCCGTCATACGGGGTGGAGATGATGAAAGGAGGGGCATAGTTTTGTATAGCTGTTTAACCGGAGGTGCACTGCATTAGCAGGGCGCCCATATTGCTGAGGTAATGCACCTCCAATGGATGGGGCCACCCGGCCGGCTTTCGAGCCAGCCCGGTGGTCCCATCTGTCTTAACACGCAGTTCCACTCTGGATTGTTCAAAACGCAGCCACATTGCGGTTTATCCTTCTCCGCATGACTGAAACAATTCGCCGTCACTTCACCGCCACCGGCTACATCGCCAACGAAACGTCAGTACTCCTCCACTGGCACAGGAAGCTGAAGCTATGGCTGCCGCCGGGTGGCCACATTGAAGAAAATGAAGATCCGGTGCAGGCGGTTATTCGCGAAGCCAAAGAAGAGACCGGCCTGGACGTAGTTGTTCTGCCGTCTGGTGGACCGGAACCATTTAAGTTCACTGATCCCGGCCAGGTGCAGGCGCCAGTGACCATACTTGTGGAGAATATCGACGACCCGGTTGATGGCTTCCACCAGCACATCGACATGATCTACTTTCTGGCCATCGCCGATCCCACGCAGCAACGGGTAGATGGCTGGCAATGGTTCACGCGTGAGCAGCTCAACTCCGGGGACGGCCTGCTGTCACCCGATGGCGAGATGGTTCCACCTCCGCCGGACGTTCTGGAGGTCGGGGTACTTGCTATCGATGCCGTAAACAATCACGCTTGACTCTGTTGATGTGGTGATCCATCGCCATCAACAGAGTCACCGTAGGGGCGGCTGCGATAGCTGCGCCCAGACGCCGCAATCAATGTTGAGACCATTCAAGACCGCCACGTACTGTCACGATTGCGGTGCGTTTCCTGCCTGACGCGATGTGGCGCAGCGGCCAGGGTGCAGCTACCGCAGACACACCTACGCGATCACTTGTGCGCGTTCCGGTTCTTCGGCAATGAGTTCCGCCGTGCTGTTACCTACGCCCACCAAACAAAGAAAAAATCGGTCCAAGCACGGCACCCACTACCGCTCCACATACTGCCAGCGGGATCGCAAGGATTACAATCGCGCCAACAGCCCCCACAACAATAGCGGCTGCGGGAATGGCGACGAAGATCATCGCCCCTTTGCCCGCGCCCCGCTTCATGGCAGAATCCATTTACCGCACCCTGCCCCGTCCAGCTATCTCAAGCGCTCGCTCAAGCTTGCCGTTGCGAATCAGGAAGTAGTGAGAGTGCATGTTGATGGTGGTGTCACCGTGAGTCGGTCGCAACCGAACGCGGTCACCAACTCTCAAATTTGTAGCGTCACCGGTAACTTCAATCTTGCAATGCTCTTCGGAAAGCCCGGAGACAGTTGCACCTGAAATCGATACAACGTCGGGAAGTCCACGGTCTTCACTGATCGACTTCTTGCCCGTGTCTGTGACCACGTAGCCATCCTGCACGCTAATCACCGTCGTGAGAATGCTCAATGCCGGGTCAAAGTCTTCAAAGACACCCAGGTAGTCGCCATCCATGAATATGTAGCTTCCGCACTGGAGGTCTGTGATTCCGTCGACTTTGCCGGTGATGTTGTACGTGCCCGTTCCGGCCGCACTTACAATCTTCACATCCAGACCTGCTGCACGAGTCTGATCAGCCGTGTCCACCAGGATGTTGGCAGCCTTTAGTGCCCCCTCTGTGCGGGCCGCTTCATCAGTGTTGGCGACCATGTGGCCCTCGTAACCCATCATGCCGTCGTAGCGAAGCCCGGGAAGTGAGTCGATCATCTTCGAAAGAACGATGGTCTCTTCACCCGGTGCAGTTCCACAGCGGTCCATGCCGGTGTTGACCTCAACAATAACGCCAATCTCCACGCCTGCGGCGGTCATGATCTCCGACATCTCGCGTGTGTTGTCTTCGCTCTCCACCGCGACCATAAGGTTGGCCTCAGCAGCCAGCGATGCAAGCCTGCCAAGCTTCTTCTCACCAATGATCTGGTTGGTGATCATAATGTCCTTTATGCCGGCAGCGACCATCACTTCTGCCTCGCCAACCTTGGCGCAGCAGACGCCTATCGCGCCCGCGTCAATCTGCTTTCGAGCAAACAGCGGCGTCTTGTGGGTCTTGGAGTGCGGACGGATGTCCATGTTGTTGTCGCGGCCCCACTGCTGGAGTCGTTCGATGTTCGATTCCGCCACGTCCATGTCGATGACAAGCGCGGGGGTCTCGAGTTCGAGTTCAGGTGTCCCGGGGGCGGCTAGGTACTCAGTAGTCAACCGGACTCTCCATTTGGCAGATGCTGCAAGTTGTTTTATGTGTCTGTGGAGCGGAAGTTTAGCAGGACAACCCGCCACAAGAACCTGCCGCTACCGCGCCACGAACGCAAGCATCCCTTTTGGCCCTACGGTAGCGGCGGGTCTAAGACCCGCTCTTCGAACACCGCCAACGCGATGCTTGCCGTAAGCAGATGACCAATGCACAATTCAACAGCTACCTATCTGCCAACTGCTGGTAGAGGAAAGTTTGAAACCTGTCATCTTCGCTCCTAACAGCCAGAAAGAAGCCCGCCATGACATCATCATCACGTCCCGAGCCAAAGTTCAGCTGGTTCGTACCAATTGATGGCGATGGCGAACATATCGGCACCCTGCGGCCAGAACGCCTGCCAACGTTCGATTACCTGAGAGACGTTGTTCAAACAGCAGAAGACGCGGGCTACGAATCACTCCTGATCCCAACCCGATTTGCCAACGGCCTGTTCGAAGAGCACTCTCCGCTTGCCGAAACGTGGACCACGGCAACAGCGCTCGCAGCGGTTACATCGCGTATTCGATTTCTTATTGCAGTACGTCCCGGCTTCGTGAACCCTGGCCTGTTCGCTCAGATGGCATCTGCACTTGACAACATTTCAGGTGGACGCATCGACCTCAACATAGTCCCCGGCGGCATTCAGGGCGAGTTTGAGAAGTTCGGCATCGATATCGGACACGATAAGCGATACGGCGTGGCAGAAGAGCTCATCATCGCCCTGCGTCAACTCTGGGCCGCACCGGAAAAGACAACACTCATTTCAGATCACATCATCCTTGAGGACGCACTCGTCTCGCCCGGCCCCACCAACGGTGGCCCTGCGTTCTACCTCGGAGGAGCAAGCCCCAATGCACTTGGTCTCGCCGGACGGCAGTCAGACGTGCTACTCATGTGGATTCAGACGCTAGACGCAACATCGGCCCTGATCGAGCGAGCAATCGAGCAGTTCGAGGACGCCGGTCGCGAGCCGAAGTTTGGCCTCCGCACCCACCTGATCGTGAGGGATTCAGAAGCGGATGCTTGGGCAACCGCAGATGAATTATTGTCGCAAGCCGACACCGTAGTCCAGGAGCAGCGAGGCCTCGTCACATCCGGAACGTCCATGGTTGGACAGCACGCGCAGACCGCCAGCTACAAAGACCACCTCATGGGCGACCACCTCTGGAACGGTATATCAACCGTGCGCGTCAATTGCGGTACGGCAATCGTCGGCACACCAGAGCAGGTAGCAGACGAACTAAAGGGCTACTGGGACCTCGGAATCGACGAGTTCATCCTCTCCGGCTACCCCCATGTAGAAGAGGCCACCCGAGTAGCAGATGATCTGTTGCCGCTAGTGCGGGAACGGATGGCCTAGTTCTGATCTCTCTGCCCAGAGAGCGCCGTGGATCTGTCCCCTCTCCCGCAAGGGGAGAGGAAGGTAAGTCGCTAAACCCCTTCGACACCAAAGCCATTGGTCGTAGCGCAGCGTTCGCGAATTGCAGCAACCGGCGCATATTCTTCCGACGTGAAGAACGCGGTCGAAGCGGCCTTGTCCGGAAACTCCAGAATCACTATGCGCGTCGGCTTCCAACCGTCACCTATCGTCGTGAGTTCGGCTCCACGCACGAGGTAACTTCCACCGTACTTCTTGATAAGAGGTTCGACTTTTTCCTTGTACTCTTCATACCCTTCTGGGTCATGTATCTCAATATCGATAACCATATAGTAGGCCATGTCTTTTCTCCTGAAACTTTTTAGCAACGATAGAGTTGTGGAGGAATGCGATTGGTCAGCGTCTCAGCCCCGTCAGGTGTAACCGCCACGGTATCACTGCAACCAACGGCTCCAATATCAGGAAGACGCATCGTTGTGATGATGTGGAACACCATTCCGGGCTGAAACTCGCGGTGTTCATCGGCATTGATGCTGATGATGTGGCCCTCGCCCCAGTCCGGCGGGAATGCTGTGCCGATGCCGTATGCGATGCGACGGCCCTGGCTGTACGGCACATCTGCATCGTCAATCGCGCTCTTCACGTTGCGGAAAACCTGCGCGATCTCTATTCCTGACTTGATCTGATCTTTCGCCAGTTGGAGCGCGCCTGAGTTGACCTCAACGCCCTTGAGCAACATCTCCGATGGCTCTCCCGCGATGGCCACCCTCGAATGCGCCGCGTGGTAGCGATTCACCGAACCGGGAACCTCCAGGAAGACCACCTCGCCATCTCTCACAACGCGATCCGACCACGACGCGTGAACCATCAGCGATCGCTCGCCTGATGTGATGAACGCAGGCAATCCCGTGTACTCGCCACCAGCCGATAACTGCGCCTGATACACCGCGGCAGCAATATCCCGCTCCCGCACACCCACCTCGATTGCGTCGAGTCCGGCCTGCATCGCGGTTGCAGCGACATCGGCCGCTGATTTGATATGTACCAGCTCCGCTGCAGACTTGATCAGCCGTCCCACCTCCACCAGTCCATCAGAATCAACGATCGCGGCGTCCGGCAAGTTGCGCTCAAATTCGGCAACGTCATTGGCAGTCAGGAACCACGCTCCCTGCTCAAGCGACACCACTCCCCTGCCGTGACCAGCCTCCTTGATGACCGTTGAGGCAGTCTCAATGCTGCTCGAAGTGTCGAGGGTGATCCGGTAATCGTCCACCCATGAGTACGCAGCTACCAGAGACTCCTCATGCGGCGGCGGAATCAGCACCGGGTCGCGATCCTGAAACACGATCAACCCAAGGAAAAAGTAGTATCCGGGTGTCTGGTAGCCACTCAGGTAAAAGACGTTCTCCGGAGTAGACGTGACCAGCACGTCTATTTCGCGCTCGACCATCCGACTACGCAGCGCGTCAAGTCGAGCCTGATATTCAGACTGCTTGAAACACTGGTAGATCGGCGGTCGCATTTAGCCTGGTCCCACGGGCAGTAAGATAGTTAGCTGGTCGCCGCGGCCATCGCCTTCTTCACTGCCAGCAGTGTGAAGTCGATGTCCTCACTGTCGATGCCGTAGTGCGGCACGAACCGAAGCGACGAGTCGCCAGAGTTCATGTACACGCCCTCTTCGTACATCGCAGCTGCGAACGGATGCCCCACGCCGGATGGAACGGCAAACCGGACGATGTTGGTCTGAACCGACTCCAGATCAATCTCCACGTCCGGGTACTCCGCCAGCCCTTCGGCGAGTTTCCGGGCGTTGGCATGATCATCCGCCATGCGGTCGATCATGCTGTTCAACGCCACCACACCAGCGGCAGCCACAACGCCGACCTGGCGCATTCCGCCACCCAGCATCTTGCGCCACCGATCGGCCTCTTCAATAAATTCTTTGCTTCCGACAAGAACAGAGCCAATTGGGCATGCAAGCCCTTTGGAAAGACAGAACGTGATGCTGTCCACGCCCTCAGTCAACTCTGTCGCAGCAACGTTCTGCGCCACCACGGAGTTCCAGATTCGCGCGCCGTCCATGTGAACTTTCAGCCCAAGACTCGATGCGGCTTCAACCATTACTGCCGTCTCATCTGGGGTAATCGCCGTACCGCCAGCATTGTTCTGGGTGTTCTCAAAGGCGAACACTTTTACGGGAGACTTGTGATAATCGCCAGGTTCTCCAGCGGCACGAATAGCGTCCGCAGAGATCGCTCCAGACTTCTCGTTTGGCAGAATGCGCATGGCGATACCGCCCAGAACTGACGTTCCGCCCGCCTCGCTGTTGTAGATGTGCGACAGTTCGCCAAGGGCAACGGCGTCACCTCGCTGGCAGTGCGCCAACATCGCAACAAGATTGCCCTGTGTGCCAGAAGATACAAACAGCCCGGCCTCTTTGCCCAGCTTCTCCGCTGCCATATCCTGCAATTTGTTTACTGTGGGATCGTCACCGTAGACATCATCACCCAACTCAGCTTCGGCCATGGCCTTCCGCATCTCGGGTGAAGGATGACTGACTGTATCGCTGCGTAGATCAACTCGAATCATGGGAACACCTGTATTCCTGTTTGGGTGGCGTTGGCGCCATTTGCGTGCTGGGCCAGAAATTGGATAATTGGCAATAGCGTAGCGATTCTAGCAATGGAATGAAGGTTTTTGAGACAAACACGGATTGAAATCGGTTTCGGTGATGGTGCAATCGACGGCATTATGTGCGGTCCAGAGGACCAGCGTCCCCCAATGCCGGGCGTAGTCGTAGCCCATCCACACCCTCTATTGGGAGGCAATGCGGACCACCCCGTTGTGTACGGAATCTGCAGTGAACTCGCTGACCTCGGGATCATGTCGCTCCGATTCAACTTCACGATCGGCACGCAGGACACCGAAGGCCTTTTGACTTCAGCAGCGCGTGAACTGGTGCACACCACTCAGGCGATCGGTCAGTGGGACTTCATGAGCAGCAAGCGCATCGGCGTGGCCGGATTCTCCTTCGGAGCAGCCTCAATCCTGCGAACGCTGCCGGAGCTTGATCACGTTGCCGCTGTGTCCCTCGTCGCCCCACCCGTGAACGCCATAACGCGCTCAACACTTGGCGATATGTCGAAACCACGGCAGGTAGTTGTGGGCACAGCCGATAAACTGGTGAACCCGACCGAACTCGAGGGCGTGGTCACACAACTCGATAGCTCTATTCAATTCGACACAATTGAAAATGCTGATCACAACTTCAGCCACACTTCTGATCAGGTAGCAAAGTTATCAGCAGTATTCCTGGCTGAGCAGCTGACCCGTTGAGTTTGTGGGAACTTGGGTGAGACTGACGCGTTATCCCTCTCGTATACGCGTAAGATTGAACCTAACCCGCTAACTGCCCCCACCAAACAGGTAACAACCATCTCCCCTGAAACCTCAAACCAAGCCCCAAACGAACAAGAACAGATATCGCAGGCAGAATTTCAGCCGCCGATAGACGCTGAGTTCCCGCCAGAGATCCCGGAGCGCAACTGGTACGGCGACTCCACCGTCTGGCTGGTGCTTACTTTCGCGATTCTTTCTGACCAGGTCACCAAGGCGATCATTACCTCAAATTTCGCCCGAGGGGAATCGTGGCCCGACGATGGTTTCTTCAGGGCGACCTACGTCCACAACAGCGGCACAGCATTTGGCCTCTTCCAGGATCAGGGATTTATCCTCACCATCGTCTCGTTCATTGCTGTTGGAGCGCTGATCTTCTTCTTCCGCAACGGCGGGGTGCAGAGCATCATCGTCCGCATTGCCATCGGAATGATGATCGGTGGCGCAATTGGCAATCTCTTAGATCGAGTGCGCCTGGGATTTGTAGTCGACTTTATAGACGTTGGACCGTGGCCCGTGTTCAACATGGCGGACTCATTCATCACCGTTGGCATCGCAACCCTAGCCGTCATCACCGTGCTGTTCCCGAACAAACTTTCCGGCGACCCTGAAGGCGACAGACCCCATGGCGATATGCCTGAGACAGACCCGGCAAGCACGGTCGATCTCCCCTCATCGGAGGATGCAGGATAGCCGCCGCACCGGCCCGAATATTCAAGTTTGATCCAGAAGATCATCCTGACAAACTGCGACTGGACGCGTTTCTGGCCGGCCAGATAACCGAACACAGTCGTGGCGAAATCCAGGCATGGATTCGCGATGGTCGAGTTGTCGTCGACGGATCAGAATCCACCACCCCATCCCTGCGACTGCGCGACGCCTGCGAAATCTCAGTCGATACGCCCGAGGCTGTTTCAGATGCCGCTCGCCCGGCTGATATCCCGATCAACGTCGCGTTTGAAGATGAGCATCTTCTCGTGATCGACAAATCAGCCGGCCTGACCGTCCACCCTGGCGCCGGGCACGATGACGACACGCTGGTAAACGGCATACTTCATCGCTACCCGGAGATTTCCAGAGTAGGTGAGCCAGACCGTCCCGGCATAGTCCACAGGTTGGATCGAGACACATCAGGTCTGATGGTGGTGGCACGGACCTCTGAGAGCTACGACCGCCTCTCTGAGATGATCCGCGACCATGAAGTGACCCGGATTTACACAGCGCTGGCACTGGGAAACGTGGATCCAAGCGTTGGAATTATTGATGCGCCTATTGGACGGGACAACTGGTTCCCCATGCGAATGACCGCCACGCGCGATGGCCGCGCTGCACGAACCAGATACGAAGTCATCGAGCAGTACAACACAAGCGCGCTGCTCAAAATCGAATTGGAAACCGGTCGCACCCACCAGATCCGTGTCCACCTGGAGTCCATCGGCTTCCCCGTAGCTGGTGACCACACATACGGAAAACCTGCATTCGATCTTGCCCATCAATTCCTCCACGCCGCGCAATTGCGATTTACACACCCCATCACGGGTGACGAAGTCAATGTGGAGAGCGAGTTGCCAGATGCTCTGGTTACAGCGCTTGCATTGGCGCGCGCTGCCTGATCCTGGCGGCCAGGTAGCCCCGGGGCTTGCCCCGCCAACGCCGCACACAACGCGCGGTGCCTGATAGAACGCGTTACCACATCCACCGTGGGGCCGGGCAAGCCCGGCAGCTACCGTTGGCGCATTTCCCAATCATCGCAATCAACCTCAAAGTGCGTGCCAAAACTCACGTGAAAATGCCGTCCATCGTGCTAATCTTTTCCCATGCCAGATAACAATTCAGCCTATTCCGGCGGACCCGTGAGGGTCCGTTTCGCGCCGAGCCCCACCGGTGATCTCCACATTGGCGGCGTACGCACCGCACTCTTCGACTACCTGCTCGCCAAAAACACGGGCGGTCAATTCATCTTGAGACTGGAAGATACCGACC
>CAUZJA010000110.1:0-9181 GCA_963579925.1 Dehalococcoidia bacterium
CTCGATGGGCTTCGAGATCGACTGACTGAGTATCGCGACCTTGGCGCAACTTTCGCCAAGTGGCGTGCCGTGATCAACATCGCTCACGGCCTGCCAACCCTGCGAGCAATCAAGGTCAACTCACAGGCACTCGCACGATATGCAGGCCTGTGCCAGGAAGCCGGCATCGTCCCAATCGTTGAGCCAGAAGTGATCATGGATGGCGATCACTCAATCGAGAAGTGCTACCAGGCTACCGAGGCCACACTCAGCCAGGTCTTTTCTGACCTCGTAGACGCCGGCGTCTACCTTGAAGGGATAGTCCTCAAGCCCAACATGGTTATCAGCGGGTCTGACGCCTCCAACCGCGCCAGTGCCGAAGAAGTAGCAAAGCAGACCATCACGTGTTTCCGACGCACCGTACCCGCCGCGATAGGCGGCATCGCGTTCCTGTCCGGTGGACAGGGCGACGAAGAGGCGTCAGTCAATCTCGACGCCATCAACCGCTCGTCGCTGGACCGCCCATGGGAGATGACATTCTCCTACGGCCGCGGACTCCAGGCAGCACCGCAAGCCCACTGGGGCAAGGACACCTCCGACATCGCCGGAACTCAGGCAGTCTTCGCCAAGCGAGTAGCCATCGTTTCAGCCGCACGCCGAGGCGAGTACACCCCGGACATGGAGTAGAGCTAGCTCAGGTAGGGCGATTCCCTGCCCCAGCGCTCCGCAATTCCAGACCTTGTCATCGAGCGGTAAAGGTAGATCAGGCCCTGCTGCTGACGGCCACTCGTCACCCGCTTCTTGCTGCCGACCACGCGCCGCATCTCCCGGGTAATAGAGTTTTCTGCAGACTTCGGGAACGCCGCGTAGAGCGCAATCTATCGTTCGTACACGTGCCAGTGACCAGCCCGGCGAGCCACCGCATGGACCGCTGGCAACACAGCGTTTATTGCTATGTCGGCCGCCCGGCTCTTGCCAACCAGCGCCCGCTTATCGCCTTCACCCGGAACCATCAGCGCCGCGATCAGATCCTCCGGCGTAGAGTCACCGCCAATCAGATCAAGCATGGCGTTGACCGGGCCACCCGCATCCAGCCACCGATGCGCCAATGCAGTAGCACCTTCGACGCGCTTCTTCGGCGAGTTGTCTGGCCGCCCACTTGCCTTCGACCACTCCGGAGCGGTCCCTCGCAATCTGCTGCTGTAGCCGCCAGTCTGAGGCTCAAACCCGGCACCCTGCCGCAACAACGACTCAATTTCACCGCGCCCCGATGGCTGTTTACCCGCAATCATCGCCCACGAAACCCGCGCTGTAAGTTCCCGAAACGGCTTGCGGTTCTTCGAGTAACCAAGACACTCAGTCCAGAGAACTTGATCAGCGTCGGTATTGGCCAGTTCCAACTCCAACCCGGCGCTGCGTGCGAAAAACCTGCGATCACCCGCCTCATCCAGCGAAAGCTCAGGCAATTCGGCAGATGGTCTGACAGGATGGCCGCCCCGCATCGCCCCAGACTTCAGCAACAGGAACGGAATGCCCACCCCGGAGTTGGAGCGCACCTCGTCGCGCTCTTCAAACCCCATCACATGAAAGATAACGCCGTTGTATCCAGGGTCCCGATCATGCCCATGCGCGTACCAGCCAGATCGGCGCACGTGAATCTCAATATCACCCCGATGCACCACGCCATCCGAATCAGTGACTACAGCATCCACGAAATCAGGACCACCACCGGGAGCTGGGCGCCCCGTGTACATCACCTGATACGGCTTGCCATCCCTGTCCGTGACGCTCTTCGAACGCCGCCACGCCGAATGCAACACAGACTCCGCGACTGGGCGCGAGTTGCCGCGCCGCGGCTCATGCAGCCCGGGATAATCGTTCCCAAAATATGGATGATCAGAATATGAATAAAACGAAGGAAGGCCGGGTCTGAACCCGGCCTTCCTTTACCAGCATCATCCGAGCAGCTTAGCTGCCGGTGTATGGAATCTCCGAGTGCTCTTCGGCAAAATCCCGAACGTGGCCCATCATCAGGTCCTGAATACCAAGCGTAATCGCTCGGCCGTCCGTCTTGCCGGCCGCTTTGGCACGCGCCTCTGCATCTTCGGTTCGCTTCACTCGCTCGGGGTGGTCAGGCTCTCCCGGGTAGCCAAGGGAAGCTGCAAAGTCGTTGGGTCCGCCAACGATTCCGCTCAATCCTTTGACGGCAAGAATGTCATCAAGATTCTCGTAGGCAGTCGCCGACTCGATCTGAGCCGACACGATCATGTTCGCGTTAGCCCACTTGGCAAACCCCAGCTTGCCGCCGTACTTATCATTGATCACCTTATCGTCATTCAGTTCCGTGCCGCGACCGCCGCCCCATGAGCGCCAGCCATCAGGAGGGAACAGACATGCATCGGCAAACGCCTGTGCTTCTGCACCGGTCTCAACGTGAGGACCAACAACGCCCTGGATTCCGCGATCCAGCCACAGGTTGATGGTATTTGCCTCTTTGTTCTGGACTCTTGCCACAACAGACATGTTGTATCCGTTTGCGACGCGGCAGATCTCATCGACTGACTCTGGAGTGAATGCGCCATGCTCACCATCCAGGCTGATGGCCTGGAATCCGGCGTGGGCTGCCATCTCTATCAGCGTCTGGTTGTAGAACGTCATCGCGAAGACGAGCGCCTTAAAACCTTCTTTGTTGCGTTTGAGAATTGAGTTTTCGATCATCCCAGTACCTTCCGAACATTACTTAATTAGGGTCGTGTGGCGCGGCAGTATACGCCTGCCCAATGGCCATTTACGCGAAACGGCCGCCCAACCTTGTCTCAGGTTGGGCGGCCGCATCACTTTTTCTACAAGAAAGACTTACTTGGCTGCGAGCGCTTCAAACTCCGCTATCTGCGATCGAAAAGTCAGGCCTGCGTCTCCGGCGGGTACGTCAATGTTGGCCAATTCCGACTCGGTAACAAACGCCTGGAATCCAGCGGAGGCTTTTACGGCTCTCAGAATTATCGAGATGTTATCCAGAGTGAAGACTGGAACCCTGATGTTCACAGCAAGTCCCAGCAAGTAGGGCACGCCTTCAAATGAGCTTCCTTCGGATATCGCCGTCGGCACGCCAGCCAATGACGCAGCCTCACTCGCACCAAGCACCAGAAGCGCTGTGCCGGCGCCAGAGTCAACCACCCTGTTCGCCTCACCTAGTGTCATCAGCCCAAGGCCATTCGCTGTAGCAATCCGCGCAGCCGGGTCCCCGGCAGGTGTGGTTTCCAGCGATAGACCAAGTGCATCTGCTATCCCCGCTACATTCAGTGCGGCAGCGCCCGTCTCTGCACCCTTCACACCAACCGTAATGCTTCCCGAAGAAGCTGCAGACACCACATCGCCCCAATCCGCGAAGTCGGAATCGGAAGCGGCAACAAAAACAAATGGCTGAACGAGGGCCGTGGTCACTGGCCTAAAGTCTCGAGTCACATCCTCCGTGGTGGCACCTGTTGCCAGTGCAGCAGTCTGGTCGCTGTTGATTACCAGGAACCAGTGACCGCCGGTGGGATTGGTCCCAAAATTTTCCACGGCAGTTACGCCATTGGAGCCTGGCTCAGGATTAACTGACACCGTCGCAGAAGTCTCTGCAGCAAACGCAGCCGAGAACGCGTTGACATAATCCGTCTCGAAAGTGCCATCTGCTGCGCCAACCACAAAATTGACCACTTCTCGCGGATAAACCGGGGTTGGCAGCTCAAAGTTAGGCTCAGCCGCGCTTTCACCGCCACAGGCGGTGGCTGCGATCGCAACAATCGCCACAATCATCATGAGTAATATCGGCCTACGAGCGAGGCCCATGTTTGTTGTCATCCGGAACTTGTCTCCATGTATCGATAATCAATGTACGTGGTCTGCGCCGGTACGAGTCGGTATTGCGTACGCCCAACAGGTTACTCACATTGCAGAATGTTAGCTATATGCCACTCTGATGTCCCACGCCCAATTCTACGTACGGATACTTTGCCAGCTCATCTTCATTGAGCTCAATTCCAAGCCCCGGTGCGTCGCTTAGTTGCACATGCCCATCCGATTGGCGAGGCAGGCCATTAACGACTTCAAAGTAATTCGCTGCGTAGAATTCGGCGTGATATTCCTGAATTCCAAAGTTGGCCAGCGATGCGTCCAGGTGGAGTGAAGCCATCGTGCCAATTGGAGAGTTGGTGTTGTGCGGCGCCATAGTCAGGTGAGCAGACTCAGAAATCGCAGCAATCTTCTTCAGCTCCGTAATGCCACCAGCGTTACAGATATCCGGCTGCAAGAAGTCCACGGCACGGGCCGCAATCAACTCGAAGAAATCATATTTATGATAGAGCCGCTCCCCGGTTGCGATAGGGATATCAACCCGGTTCCGTACATCCGCCATCTCAGCGGCAAGCTCGTATGAGACCGGCTCCTCATAGAAAGTCGGTTCGTACTCTTCCAACCGCTTTCCGATCTGGATCGCCGTAGCAACGTTGAACTTGGCATGTGCCTCAACCAATATGTCCACATTGGGGCCAACCGCCTTGCGTACGGCGGCGACACGACCCACCGCCAGCCCCAGTTCCTCCCGTGAAATATTAAAGTAGCTTTCCTTACCAAATGGATCAAACTTCAGCGCGGTGTAACCCTTGGCAACCACCGTCTTGGCCTCGTCAGCAATCATTTCTGGGGCGGCAGGCGTCGTGTACCAACCATTGGCGTAGACTCGGAGTCGGGTCTTGTGTGCCCCGCCCAGCAGTGTGTACGTCGGAACCCCAAGAATCTTGCCCCGAAGATCCCACAAAGCGATATCGATGCCCGAAAGAGCAGTAGCAACCAGACGACCGCTCCGAGAGACCATATCCTGATGCATCCGGGTCCAGTGAACTTCAGAGTCCAACGGATCTTTGCCATCCAGATAGTTATCAAACCACCAGTGCAGGATGCTCTCCACCTGGTTCTCCATCCCCAGCGGACTAGCCTCTCCAATCCCAAACACCTCTGGATCATCAGTCAGAATCTTGACCAAAAGCCAGTTCCGATTGGACGTATAGATCTTCGAGTGAAATTTGATTGTCTCAATGCCAGTGATTTTCATCAGTGATCTCCAGTAAATCCGAACAACGCCTCATGTATGTGGATTCTAAGGCCTCCAAGGAAATGACCCCACCGCCTCGCGGTAAGGGCCCCCATCGCAGATGGGCGGTCAATGCCTCCATGGCAGATGTCGATCAACGCCCCCACCGCCTTGCGGTCAGTGCCTCCATGGCAGATGGTAAAGTGCGCGGTTATGAGCCAAATGCAATGATGACGACGCCAGATCTAGCCACCGAGATAACCGCCGCAGCCAATGCTGTCGCCAGTCGCGTCAAAGAAATTCGCGAAGATATTCACGCTCATCCGGAACTCCGATACCAGGAGCACCGAACGGCCGCACTCGTCGCAGAAGAGTTGCGATCTCTCGGCATTGAAGTCGCAGAAGGCATCGGTCAGACAGGTGTAGTCGGCGTGCTTCGAGGCGGTGCTGGATCTGATCGCACCGTTGGCTTCCGAGCGGAGATGGACGCCCTACCAACCCAGGATCTGTGCGGACATCCGTGGCAATCCATTAATCCCGGAGTCGGGCACCACTGCGGTCACGATGGCCATGTTGCAGCGCTGCTGGGCACAGCCAGGGTTCTTGCCGGGATGCGAGACCGCCTCCCCGGCAACATTAAATTTCTCTTCGAGCCAGCAGAAGAGGCAACCCCAGACGATGAGATTGCTGGCTCCACAGCAATGATCAACGACGGCGCGTTGGATGACCCAAGACCAGACGCCATATTCGCCTGCCACTTCTATCCGGAATGGCCTGCTGGTTCCATTGCCCTGAAAGCCGGCTCATCGTTTTCCGGCAACGACTACTTTGAGCTCACCCTGAAAGGCAAAGAATCACATAGCGCCGTGCCATGGAAAGGCATCGATGCAATAGTCGTCGCGGCTCAGGTCATTTCTGCTTTGCAATCGTTCACGGCGCGTCAGTTAGATATCGAAGAGGCCGCCAGCCTCACGATTGGCACCATCAGCGGCGGACGAGCCTCCAACATTCTGGCCGACTCCGTTGAGATGACCGGCACCGTCCGAATCTCCAGCGAAGAGATTCGCAACGATCTCCCCGCAATGATCGAGCGCACCATTAAAGGCGTTTGTGAGTCATTTGGCGCGGAGTACGATCTGAGCTACTACTCCAGACACCTCCCCGCAGTCATATGCGCACCGGATGAAGTTGACGTTGTGCGATCAGCCGCCATCGAGGTGCTTGGCCGCGATCAGGTGATCGAAATGCGGCACCCACGGCTGGCCGCTGATACCGTGCACGAGTGGCTGGACAGAGTGCCCGGCGTATTTTTCATGGTGGGAACGGCGGGTGAGTCAACAGATACCCACTACCCCTCGCACCATCAACGATTTAACATCGCCAACGAAACTTGGCCCGCAGTTGTAGCGGCCCAGTCAATGTCAGCGATTAGATATCTGCAACAGGCCCGGTCGGAGTGACTGGGCCCGGCCAGAACATTAGTAAAGGGAGTAACGGGAAATGAATGGCGGCCAACTCAAAGCGACACTGAAAGATGGCGGTGCCGTCTTCGGTTTCATGATTTCAGCGTCCCGCAACGGCAAGTGGGCCGTAACGATGGGTGGCGGCGGAATCGATTACACCATCATCGATACCGAGCACGCACAGCGAAGCCGTGAGGAACTCGCTGATCTCGTACTCATACTCAAGGCAAACAACGTCTCTCCAATTATCCGGATCCCGTACCCCGTGCCACACTACGTAGCAATGGCGCTGGATGCTGGAGCAGATGGCGTGCTCGTGCCTTACTGCGAAGATCCGCAGGTAGTCAGAGACTGCGTTGCCGTCAAGAACTTCCACCCCATGAAGGGTGACTATCTTGACCGAGCTGGCAACACCGGCGTATTCCCAAGTGACAAATCCCGGGACTACCTGGAAGAACTCCACAAGAACCACACCATAATCATTGGTATTGAAAGCGAGCCCGGCTACCAGAACCTGGATGAAATCCTCAAGGTTGATGGCCTGGATGCGATATTCATTGGACCCAACGACATGAGCACATCGCTGGGAATTCCAAACGAATACGACAATCAGAAGTACTGGGACGTGGTCGACGGAATTATCCAAAAGTCAGAAGCTTCAGGCCGTCCGGTGATGATCCACCAGCAGAACATTGCTGACTCATCCCGAGCCATTGACGCCGGTGCCCGATTCATTCTACACAGCAGCGATCAACGGCTACTCCAGCAAGCAATGCAGCATGACTTTGGTGCGCTTCGCGAATACACGGAGAAGAAGCTTGGCCGTTCACTGTCATTCGAGGCAGAGGATAACGTAGAGACGATTTGATGCGAATAGGGGGGGGCCAATTTGTTCTCGAATACTTCGGGTTTACGGTGGAGGATCAGTGGATTGTGTAAGGTAACAATGAACCTTATGCTGTGTATTGATTCCTACCGGAACCTGGGTTTTCTCCATGCAGCGGATGCATGTACCCGCCCCCGACTTGGTTTTGCGTACAGAGTCAAATAGTGATGCAAGTGGACCAGATAACAGAGGGCTAGAAATAGAGATGACCGAAACCACCGGACCAGGACTACTTAATATTCGTGAGGCCGCCCGCTACTTGGGCATCAGCCACCACACGCTCTACAAACTCCTGGAACGACGAGAAGTTCCAGCAGCAAAAATTGGCGGCTCGTGGCGATTCAACCGGGCAACATTGGATGAGTTTGTGGCTTCCCAGTCACTGGTACCTCGCCCACGCGTGCTCGTCATTGACCCGATTAAAGGTGACCGTGACCTCCTCGCTGATTTCGCCGTTGCCCGTGCCGGACAGATTGACACTGTGGCGAGCGCAGCAGATGCAATCGTCCAACTTGGTCGGGCAAAGCCGGATCTCGTGTTTGTTGGAGGCGATACGGTCGAAGCGGTTGCAAGCACTGTCAACACACTCCGCGAAGAGGGCATCGAAGCCCGCATCGTAGTGGTCGCAGCACCTGGCAACGCCGCCATCGCATCGCCTGCAATGGAGCACGGCCCCGTGTTCCTGCTTCCAAAGCCAGTTGACCGCGATGACGTGATTTCAATCCTCACGCTCATCACGCACTAGAACACTCTTTGTGAGCTAGTGCCTCAACGAAGAAGAGGGCGTGCATTTTGCCGCCCTCTTCTTCGTTAAGCTAACCGCCGGACCGCCCGACTAATTCAGCTTGAACAACTTGTAGGTCTCCGCCGGGCCAACACCATGCGACTGCCCGTTCCGGGTCTTCCACTCACGCATGCCGTCGCCCACCTCTTCCTCTACCTGACTGGAGTGTGCCTTCAGCGCGGATATGGACTTCACCAGATCCTGCTCTTCCAACTCCACCACGTGATTTGCCGCGTCACCGCCGTACATCAGCCACACCTCAGCAACCTTGTGCGGCTCATAGCCCTCTTCAAGCAGATCCGGGTAAGTCAGTCTGTCTCGAGCAGTTGGGTAGACAGCAGAAAGCGCTGCCTCAGCCGCGGCCATGTGATCCGGATGTCCGATATACGTACTGTTATCAAGGTCGCGCGTCGGGCTGTTGCAGATCAACACATCAGGCTTGTGCTTCCTGATCATCCTCGCCACATCTCTCCGCAGATCAAGACTCGGCTCCAGGAAAGAGTCCGGGTAGTTCAAAAACTCAACCGTCTTGAGTCCCAGTATCTTCGCCGCTGCAACCTGCTCAGTATGCCGGATGGCTGAGAGCTTCTCCTGAGTCATGGTCAGATCATCCGACCCCTTGCTGCCATCCGTGCACAGAACGTACGTCACCTCCCACCCACGTCGGATCAGCTGGGCCACAGTGCCTGAGCAGCCAAACTCAGCATCATCTGCATGAGCGACAACCACCATCGCACTCTTCAAATTTGGATCGGAAATTTGCTCCGCCATTTTTCTCCCGAATCAAGCGAACAGGTTCCTGTCGCCGCTTATTTATCAACTCTGCAAACAGTAATCATCAACTCGAAATATGTCACCGAACGCCTCTGCTATGCAAGAAAATCGGTAACAACAGCACTCCACGCCTCAACACCATAGAAAGCGCCATTGTGATCCACACCAGGTAGCGGATGCCACGTCACACCGGGAATCTGGGCCGCCGTCTCTCTGGCGCG
>CAUZJA010000111.1:0-9062 GCA_963579925.1 Dehalococcoidia bacterium
ACCCCTGCGTTGTCATCCTGGACAGCTTTGTGGCCGGGATCTCAGCATCGCCAACCGACACGCCTGATCAACCAGCATCATCGTTTGATCGGGCGTGGCCCGCGTTCTCTGCTGAGATCCCGCGGGACGAAGCGGCCGCAGGATGACAATTTTGGCGGGTGCCTGCCGCACGGGCACATCGGAAGACGATGAGGGTCAAGGGGCTGTTCGCCGCCCCGCGGCCAGAGCCCGTACGGCGGGTACTCAGACCGCGGGCAGCGCCAGGTCGTCCTCGGTCTCGGCCTGCCAGATGCGAATCCGTGCAGCGAGGTCACGGACTTGATCTCGGTGCTCTGGCGCATCGAACAAATTCGTCAGCTCCAGCGGGTCCGTGTTTAGGTCGTAAAGCTCGCACTGGTCGCCAGGTGAGAGGTTCAGCTTCCAGCGATCGCCGGTTACTACTGAGCGCCAGGGGACTGTGGACATCTGCGATATCGCGGCACCACCCAGTGGCACGGTTGCTGCGCCGCCGTGCCACTGCATGAAGACGTCGCGTTCAAGCTGCCGTTCGCCCTCAAGATCGGGCACGACGCTCTGGCCTTGCAGGTGGTCTGGTGCTTCAACGCCCATGAGATCCAGCAGCGTTGGCACGATATCGACCTGGCCGAAGTTGCCGTTGACGCGGTGTTGCTGGTCGCTCATCCACGGTACAGCGATCATGCAGGGCACGCGTGAAACCTCTTCGTAGAACGAGCGTTTGTTGATCATGCCGCGGTCGCCAAGGCTGTCGCCGTGGTCTGTTGTGAACACAACCACAGTGTTCTCCGCCTGGCCGGACTCTTCGAGCGCCTGCAGCGCCGTCGCCACGGCGCGGTCAAGCACTGTGACATTGCCGTAGTAGCGGGCGCGGAGTTCACGCCAGTACTTCGTGGCGTCGCCGGTGGCCTCGGCTTCGGCCGTGTGTTGGTCGGAACGCAGTCGGCTGAACAGCGGCGTGTTGGCGGCTGGCTGGGTGTTCAGCAGCGGGCCGTCGGGAATCGAATCAGGGTCGTAGAGATCGTTGAGCGGGCCGTTGTACGGCGGGTGCGGCTCAAACATGGTGAGGTACATCAGGAACGGTCGATCAGAGTCGGCCTGCTTGCGGATGAAGTCACCGGCACGACGGCCCAGGAACGACGCCATCGTGTGCTCTTCCGGCAGGAAGCCACGCTGGGTCTGGGTGTGCGAAAAGTGGCCGTTAGATTCGCCCTCAGGCTCATAGCCGTTTTCGACCAGATAGTGAAAGTAGTCGGACTGCTTAAATCGGCCTTCTCGAGTCTGGAAGTTGGGGTAGTTGGCATCATGCGCGTCTTCTGTGGACACCCACTCCTCGAAACCGTGCTGCGGGATGAGGTCGTCGCCCAGGTGCCACTTGCCGAACTTGGCGCAGACGTACTCTTCCGGGGCCATTTCTGCGATGGTTTTGACGTCTGCGGGCAGGTTGCTCATGAACCTCCCGGGTTGGCTGTTGCGAACAACTTTGGCGGAGTGCGGGTAGAGGCCGGTCATGAGCGTGGCGCGGGCGGGGGTGCAGACAGCCTGCATGACATAGGCGTTCTCAAAGACGTAGCTGCGGTCTGCCAGTGCGTTGAGTGCGGGCGCCTCAATCCAGTCGTTGCCGTAGCAGCCCAGCGAGTCGCGTCGCTGCTGGTCAGAGACGATTACGAGGATGTTGGGTTGCTGGGGACTTGGCTTATTTGCCGTCATAAAGAGTTGCTCCGGAGGTTTCAACGTCGTGCACTTCAAAGTTGCCGACGCCCTGTTCTGTCACGTAGATCTTGTGCTTGCCGTTCGGGCCGAACGCAACGTTGGTTGGCGCCGGTCCGGCAAGCTGGATTCGGTCGACGACATCGCCGCTTTTGCCAAGCACGGTCACATCGCCCTGGCCAACAACGGCGGCATAGAGATTACCGTCAGCGCCAAACGCCATGCCATCGCCACCCCGAAAGTCTGCTGATGACTTCGCAGGATCAAGCAGGTCCGCGAAGTGCTCCCGCGGGCCAATGTTGCCGTTGGTGTACTCATAGCGGTAGACCTGGCCATCGAGAGTTGTGGAGACGTAAATGGCGTCGTCAGGGCCAAACGCAATGCCGTTTGCAAACGGCAATCCAGAGTCGAGCTTCTCAACCGATTTCGACTCAACGTCGATGCGGTAGAGCCGTCCGTCAGCCTGCTTCTTCACCCGCTCTTTCGGACTCGTGTTGCGCCACTCACCGTGATCAACGCCAGAGTCCGTCATGTAGAGAAGGCCGTCGGGGCCGAACGCCAGGTCATTCGGGAAAAGGAATCGGCCATCGCCGTCGTCGTCCAGAAACACCTCCGATGTCGCTGGGCCATCGCCATTCCACTCCACTTTGAGCAGCGAAGGGGGATTTATCGACTCAGCCACCCAGAAGGTTCCGTTGGCATCCCTGCAGAGACCGTTGGGGCGGCCAGTCTGGACCATCACCTCACGCTGGGTGCCATCTACGCTCAAGTGCAGAAGCCAGCCGCGGTCGGCGTGCATCTCCACCAGCGCCCAGCTGTCGTCAGGCAGCAGCACGGGGCCTTCAGGATTGCCCAGGTCGTCCACCCAGATCATTGCGATTCCTCCCTGCAAATGAGTCAGTAGGCGGAATCATAAATGACGCGGGAAGAAATTACGTCATGCAGCTCTTGGGTTTTCTTGATCCAGCGTCTCAAGCCGAGAGCGGGGGGTCATTGGCTGATCAATCACTGCGAGTTCCGCTTCAGCGTCCGCCTGATCCATCACACCAGGTATTTCCAGGAACACGCTGGTGCCCACGCCGAGTTCGCTGGTGATATCAATCTCACCCTCGTGCATATCGACGATCGTTCACGTACATGGGCTCGCGAGGCGCTTCCACCAATGCGATCAGCGGCGTAGACATCGCCCTGCGGGACATCCGCGGCAAGATGCTTGGCGAGCCAATCTATAAGCTGCTGGCGGCAAGGTTCGCGACACCATCGAGCTGTACACACACCCCAACCCCAACATCAGCCCTGATCAGGCCCGACAGGAAGCGAAGGAAATCGCTGAGTCCGGTCACACGGCGATGAAGTTCGCCCCATTCCCAACCATGCCGGAAGAGCAGGACGGCTACATGAGCGGCAAGCTCAGCCCAGAATTCGAGCAGGTTGGAGCAGACGTCACAGCGGCCATTCGAGAAGGCGCCGGTCCGAACATGGAGTTGCTAATCGACGCCAACGCCCGGTTCGACGTGCCTACGACTGCTCGGCTCGCTCGCAGGCTAAACGAATGGAATCTGGGCTGGTGGGAAGAGCCGGTACCACCGGAAAGCAATCACGCGCTCTAGCAGGTCAGAGACCAGATTGAAGTGCCAATCTCAGTAGGGGAGCGTCTCTACACTCGCTGGGAATTCGTGCCAATATTTGAGAATGAACTGGCTGACTATGTGATGCCGGATGTCACGTGGACCGGTGGAATATCTGAGATGAAGAAGATCTCAACGATGGCAGAGGCTTACTACATTCCAATGTCACCGCATGATGCCAGCGGACCCATCAATGTTCTAGCCGGCGCGCACGTGATGATGACGGTGCCCAACTTCTACAAGCTGGAAACCGCTCGATACAGCCTCCATGCATACGATATTTTCATCGACGAACCCCTGGTCATCAAAGATGGTCAGCTGCACGTTTCTGACAAGCCGGGTCTTGGTGTCACTCCTGATATGGACTTCTTCCGCGCCAATGCGGATGAAGAGTTCAGAGGCGAATAAGCTCGGCAGGGCATCACCAAAATGAAAATTACGGCAATCAAACCCTGGTTCGTAAAAGTTCCAAACACCTATTGGGGGGAGTATTTCTTCATCGAAATCAACACTGATGAAGGCATCACCGGCTGGGGTGAAATCACCACCACTACGCTGGTAGCTAACCGAGCTGTTGCGGGAATCATCAAGCAGCTAAATGACATGCTGGTTGGGGAGGACCCGACTGAGATCGAGCGGCTCTGGCACAAGATATTCCGGTCGTTCACGTACATGGGCCCAAGGGGCGCATCTACTCACGCGATCAGCGGAATCGATATTGCGTTGTGGGACATCAGAGGCAAGATGCTTGGTCTGCCGGTCTACGAGTTGCTGGGTGGCAAGGTGCGAGATGAAATCTCGCTCTACACGCATCCTGATCAGAGTAATTTCGACTCCGACGAGGGCATCCAGAAGGAAGTGCAAGCGATCATCGACTCAGGCCACACGGCCATGAAGTTCGACCCGTTCCCGCACCTGGGTGAGCAGTCGACCGCGAACGATGGCTACTTGAGCGGTAAGATGCCGGCTGAGGGTGAGCGCATCGCCGCTGAGATGACCGCGAAGATTCGCGAAGATGCCGGCGATGAGATGGAGCTGCTGATCGATGCTCACGGGCGATTCGATGTGCCCACGGCGATTCGACTCTGCAACTCACTAGAAGATGCAGGGCAGGTTGACTGGTTCGAAGAGCCGGTGCCGGTGGAGAGTCACCACGCGCTAGGTCAGATACGCGACAAGGTGAATGTTGCTATCTCTGTTGGCGAGCGCATTCACACTCGCTGGGAGTTCGTGCCGATATTCGAGAACAAGCTCGCGGACTACGTAATGCCGGACGTTACGTGGACTGGCGGCATTACGGAGCTGAAGAAGATTTCAACCATGGCGGAGGCCTACTACATTCCTGTTTCACCGCACGACGCGATCGGCCCCATCAACGTTGTGGCGGGCGCGCACGTGATGATGACCACGCCAAACTTCTACCGGGTAGAGACGGCGAATCAGGACCTGAGTAGCTACAACGCGTTCATCGAGGAGCCGATGGACAACTCCAACGGCGCACTGAAGCTCAGTGGTAAGCCGGGGTTGGGCATCGACATAAACATGGACTACTTCCACGCCAACGCGATCAAGGGCTTCGGGGGCTAGCCCCTTTTTGCTAAAGAGAAGAGAGGGAAATTTAATGGCATCAAACGGACTAGCACTCGGGAAAATCGGGCAGATCTCAATCAACGGGATCAGGAGCCTAGATAAATCGATCGATTTCTATCGCGAGAAGCTGCGCTTGCCGTTCATCGCTGTATTCGACCCGCCGGGACTCGCGTTTTTCGATTGCGATGGCACCCATCTGATGCTCACCACTGAGGGTGAGGCGAATAACTCCACGATCCACTTCCAGGTGGATGATGTTCAGGCCGCATATAAGTCGCTCAAGGCGGCAAAAGTCGATATGGAAGGTGAGCCGCACACCATCTTCACGACCGACAACTACGAGTTGTGGGTGGCGTTCTTCCACGATCCGGAAGGCAACCTGCACGCGGTTCAGGAAGAGCGTGGGCGTTTCGCGCCGTAGACATCAGGCGCGAATCGCCACTATGGGTTCCGCATGAAGTCGGCGATACGCTCGCCAATCATCATGATCGTGACGTTTGTGTTGGCGCGGATGCAGTCCGGCATGATTGAGCCATCGCAGACGCGCAGACCTTCCACGCCCTTAACCCTGCCATACTGATCGACGACTGCCATTGGGTCAGAGTCAGGGCCCATCTTTGCGGTGCCTGAGGTGTGGTGCATGGTGCCGACGTTCTCTCGAATCCACTGGTTCAGCGCTGGTTCGTCTTCCACGATGCTGGGTGCGGGGTCGACCAAGTCACCGATCACATCGCTGAACTTCTCCTGCTTCGCCAACTCCATGTTCAGCTTGAGGCCATCGCGCAGCCGAGTCAGATCCGAGTCATCCGAGAGGTAGTTGTAGTCGACATACGGTTGGACGCCGGCGTCGGCTGATTGCAGACGAATCTCACCAGAAGAGCGCTCCAAATACAGCCCAGCGCTGAGGACTGCCTCGCTGGTTTCATAGCGGAACCGCATCACCGTGATCATGTCCAAATGAGCCTCGGAGCCTTTCGCCGTGTACCGCAGTGCCACCTTCTGGGCGCCGGGGTAGTCGGGAGGGATTACATATCCATCCGGCGTTTTGTAGGACACATGCACCGTTGGATGGTCGCGAAGATTTTGTCCAACTCCAGGTGAGTCCACCAACGCATCAATTCCAAACTCAGCCAGATGTTTCGCCGGTCCGATTCCCGACAGCATGAGTAGCTGCGGAGATGCAATTGACCCAGCGCTCAGGACGATCTCATCTCCCCTCACTTCAAAAGTCTCGCCACTCGTTTTAACCACGACCCCAACCGCACGTTTGCCGTCAAACAGCACTTTGTGAGCCGTCGAATCGCCACGAATCGTGAGGTTCAAGCGATGACGAATTGGCTCGATGTAGCCCATTGCCGTCGACCACCTGAGTCCATCGACGTCGTTGAGTGGCAGCGGGCCAACGCCCCATGAATCCGGGTTGTTGTGATCTGCGCATTCCGGATATCCGGCAGCGAGACAAGCATCGAGGAACGCAATCTGATCCGGGGTCAGCGAGTCACGCTGGTTTCTACGGACTGGGATGGGGCCGTCGTTGCCGTGCCAATCGTCAGAAAAATCTTGATCTGACTCAAGCTTGCGGAAGAACGGCAGAAGCTTTTCGTACGACCACTCGTCATTGCCCCAACTTGCCCAATCATCGTAATCATCGGGAACACCGCGGAGATAGACTTGGCCGTTGATGGCGCTTGTGCCGCCAAGAATTTTGCCCCGGGGCACGTGCATATTAGGCTGATCATCCGTGGCCCGCCCAACAAACTGCCAATCATGGTCCGTGCCAACCGCCAGATCAGCCCCCGTGGCAAGTCCATTCCGGATCTCGTCAGGGAGATTGTCGACACTCAAGTAGTCCGGCCCGGCCTCCAGCAGAAGCACCGAACGCTCAGGATCTTCCGATAGCCGCGCCGCAAGCGCGCCTCCGGCAGATCCTGATCCGACCACGATTACGTCATATCGAGAGTTGCTCAATTTTCCAGCCCTGGCATCTTTCTGGCGTTCTTTGAAAGCTTCATCTGTTTCGTCCGGTGGAAAAACCCACCGATAATGACAATGTCGAAATGTCCTTCGACTAATCGTCGAAGGTACGTGCGGCAGTATAAGAGTTTTTCGCCGCTCGTCACGCGGCAGTTTTCGAATACAGCGCTAATCGCTACACTGCGATCTCGCTGGGAGGCACAAACATGGCAGCAACGGGTCACTTCACACCGGGCATCTTCAAGTTCCTGGTCGATCTTGCGGATAACAACAATCGGGAATGGTTCGCCGACAACAAGAGTCGCTACGAATCCGATGTCAAAGAACCAATCCTCAACTTCATCGCTGATTTCGATGAGCGGATAGAGTCGATCAGCCCGCATCTGGTTGCCGATACCCGCAGCAATGGCGGTTCAATGTTTCGTATCTACCGAGACACAAGGTTTGCCAAGGATAAGACGCCGTACAAGATCAACGCAGGAATGCAGTTTCGGCATGAGGCCGGCAAGGACGCCCATGCGCCTGGGCTGTATCTGCACGTTGAACCCGGCTCAGCGTTCGGTGGTGGTGGCATCTGGCGTCCGGACTCCAAAACGCTTGGCAAGATTCGCCAGTTCATCATTGATAACGACGACGAGTGGATCGAAACCAAAACAGATGCCGGAGTACTTGAGCGACACACGCTCGAAGGCGATTCGCTCAAACGGCCGCCGAGGGGATTCGACCCCGATCATCCACTGATAGACGATCTGAAGAAGAAAGATCACTTTGCCATCGGCAAGTACACAGAAGCTGAGGTGATCTCGCCAGACTTCATCGACCAGTGGACCGAGGACTGCATGAATGTGTCTCCGTACATTGGGTTTCTGACGCGGGCAGTGGGGTTGCCGTTTTAGGTTGACTCCGCCGTGCCTGATAGGTGTATTCGGTAGGTTGATTTTCTCGGACTCTGACACCTGTGCCTAAGGATTCAACGGGGAGTATGTCATCCTGAGCGAAGGCGGCTCCGCGCCGTAGTCGAAGGATCTAAAAACCTGGCATTGGAGGACTGAACATCAACCAGTATTTCGTATATGTCCTCACGAACCCTCCGCATAGTTCCCTGTATACCGGTGTCACCTCCGACCTCGAGCGACGAATGTTCGAGCACCGTGCTGGAACTCAGAGTGGCTTCGCGAATCGTTACAACCTGCAATACCTTGTTTACTTCGAGGAGACGAGGGATATCTATAGTGCGATTGCACGTGAGAAGCAACTGAAAGGTTGGCGGAGGAGTAAGAAAGAAGCACTCATTGGAGCGCTGAACCCTGCTTGGGCAGATCTGTCTCTTGGTGTGTGAGTTTATTTAGATCCTTCGACTGCGGCGCGGAGCCGCCTCCGCTCAGGATGACATGCTGGGCGGTAGTCACGTCGCAGCGCCCAATATCCAGTGTTTCCAATGTGCTAAATTCGCAGCACCAGTCACCCCTTTTTCGTTTGCCAACCCACCATTGAGGAGCGCCGTTTGTTACTTGAGATCAGAGATCTCGTAAAAGAGTACAAAGGTGGCGCCCGTGCCAACGATGGCATTTCGCTTGATATCGAAGAGGGCGAGGTGTTCGGACTGCTTGGCCCAAATGGTGCGGGGAAGTCGACGCTGGTCAATCAGGTGATTGGTCTGCTTTCGCCAACATCTGGGACGATCAAGCTTGATGGTGTTGATGGTGTTGATGGTGTTGATGTGGTGCAGGAGCCTGACGCCTCCTGGCGCGGCTGCTCGTATCAGCCACAGGGGCATGTTCCGATCGATGGCTTCACGCCGTTCAGGCAATCGAAATGATCGGGCGTCTTCGGGGCGGCGACAAGACTACGATTCGGAATCGCACTCACGAACTTATTGAGCGACTCAACATTGAAGAGTGGAGCAACCGCTCCGGCCAGAATCTTTCTGGCGGTGTCAGAAGGCTCGTTGGTTTCTGCATGGCCGTGGTGAATCCCGGCAAGCTGGTGATCCTAGACGAGCCGACGAACGATATCGAGCCGCTGCGCCGACGACTTTTGTGGGCCATCGTCGCGGAACTTGGTGAGCAGGGTAAGTCTGTGCTGCTGGTGACGCACAATGTGCTGGAGTCTGAGCGGGCGGTAAACCGGCTCGCAATCATCAAC
>CAUZJA010000112.1:0-9058 GCA_963579925.1 Dehalococcoidia bacterium
TTCGCCAGGCTGGATAGAGCTTCTGAAGGCTGACTCAGTCTCTTCCTCAAAGAAGATCACGACCGGTACATCACCAATCACGTCGTTTACGACAGGATTATCCTGCAAAAAATTGAAGTGGTACGCTACCGGGCCGGTGCCCAGATCAATGGCTGAGACTCGATCTACAGGATGCCCTCGCCTGTCGATCGCGCCATCAAATAGGAAAGGATCGTTCCCGGGCAGCGTATCGTCGTATCCCGTGTAGGGGGTCTCTGCGTATCGACCACTGTTGTTTGGCCGATTCATCACCTCACCGTCCGGGTATTCAGTGGCGAAGGTAGTCCATGAAACTACCTGTGCTGGCACGATGTCCAGCTGGCGGCCAACATAATCGCCAACAATCGCCTCACCGGTGATCTGTTGCCACCAGCTCTCCGTAGTCCTGTCCCACATAATCAGATCGCTGTTGCGCAGGAACCCGGAAACACCAAAACGGTGCTTCTCGCCATCGATCGTTGATTTGAACACAACAGAGCTGTTGCAGAGTGGGCAGTAAGTGATTGCCACCGGAACGCCACCCACGATGGTGTTGACGATCTCATGGCTGATCAACACGTTGAGCGGGAATGCACGCGCATCGTTGTTGATCTCGATCGCGATGACTGGCTCTGGGCCTTGAAGCCACTTTGGCGGGTTAGATACGGGCTCGTATTCCGGGTTATCGATGGGCGAAATGCCATCTCGGGGAACGCCGCCTGAGAAGATATCCGTGAGCGGGACGGTGCGGTTCGTGAAGTCCGTGGTCCACACCCGAGAAGCCTTGTCTGCGAATGAAGCTTCCAGCCCTTCAAGTGGGCCAAGCACGTTCGCTGTGATATGGGTCGCATTGCCATGGTCAATTCCGATAAACGGCGACCGAGTCGAACTCTGGGCGGCCGACTCACTTATGGCAGTTGGCAAACCTGATCGTGCGGGCGAAAGTTCTGTGTCAGTTCCGCATGTGATCACTGCAATGCTAATCAGCCCGATTACGGGGACAATGCGGCTTTGGCGGGTGAGGAATCGGATGATTTCTGCTGGCTCCGAGATACATATCTGGCGTCTAGAACATCACGGAAGATGTTCTCATCAAGTGATACGGCTCTGCGCCGTTGTCCGGATTAGATGCATCCGCCCACTACGAAGCGCGGGCGATAGATCTGCGACGCCTGGACTCAGGATTGATTGACCAGCACTCTCGCAGGATTGTCGATCAGCATACGGTCGAATGCTGCAGTTTCAACGCCCCTTGCCGCCATCCACGGGCCTACACGCGAGATGATGTGATCCCAGCCGTGCCCGCCAAACTCACGTAGACGATGCTTTGAACAGACGTCGTGGGCCAGGACAACTCGGTCGCCGTAACCCTGATCAATCAGCGATGCAATCTGGTCGATGCGCTGGTGATCGCCTGGCATGTACGTCTCAGGGGCCAGCGGGTAGTACGGAGAGTCGTGCCCAAACAGGTCATATTCGAGATACGAACCCGCTGCGGCCGTCTCACTCAAGATTGCGGGATCAAATATGGTGCGCTCAATGTGGCCCATGATGGTCCGGCTCAAATCAGCGCCTTTGGCGGACATGAACTCCAGAATTTCCAACGGAGCGCGGTTGTCTCGGCCAGGGTGAATCAGGATTGCCGCGCCCGTTTCTTTCTGGGCGATGACCGCTGCCTCCACAGTCTTCTTTTCCGCATCAGTCCACGGCCACGAACAACCCAGTTCACCGATTACCCCGCAACGAATGCCGGTGCCATCGACGCCTTCAGTGAGTTCGGTGACCATCTGCTGGGCAACGTCATCAACAGATCGCGCTGCATACTCATCAGAGTGGCTCGCCTCAACGTAAAAACCGGCGCCCATGATCACATTCAGACGGGTCGCCTCAGAGATTCGCTTCAGTGCCTGCGGGTTGCGGCCAATCCCAATAGTTGTGGCATCTACAATCGTGCCTCCACCGGCTCGCTTGTAGTACCCCGCCTCACGTATGGCCAGCGCCTCATCGTCCAGCGTCAGATTGTCGAAACTGCTGACCCAGTTGAATCGAACCCAGCCCAAATTGTTGAAATCGACCTTTGCCCGGGCCAAAGAGGCGTCATCAGGGTTGTCAGGCTCTTTGTAGACCACTGTGAAATCGATCAGTAGATGTTCGTGGGTGAGCGTGGGGCCTAATGCCGCCGGCGAGACCGCGCCTGTGACCGTGACGACCTTGCCTGAGTCATTCGTGTTTGCCATGTCGATACGGTTCCTTACTTCTGTTGGCGAGATTGGAGATATTGAGCGATGAAGTGTCTGCGGCTGTTAACATGCCAGCCGAGAAGCGGCTTGCATAGGCGTATCCAGAGATATTCCTTCGCATATTCCCGGTTGGTATCTCAAGACGCACGGTGGGAATGATGACAGAGACGATGGTCAACGTAGGGATATTGGGTTGCGGCGCTATGGGCCGCGAGTTAGCGCTGGCCGCAGATAGCGACCGCATTCCCAATGCGCGCGTTGTGGCGCTGTTCGACGTGGATGAGAACGCTATTTCAGCACTCTCGTCCGATCTGAGTAACAAGCCCTCTGGCTACTCTGAGATAGGCGAATTCGTCGCCCACACAGATCTGGCACTCGTAGTCGAGTGTGCCTCACAGTCTGCCGCCCGTGCCCACGCAGCCACAATACTCAAAACGGGCGTCGCTCTTATTCTGATGAGTTCCGGCGCCCTGACTGATCCCGTAGTTCACCGGGAACTCAGTGATGCCGCCAGCGCCTCTGGTGGCAAAGTGATTGTGCCGTCTGGTGCCATTGGTGGCATCGACGCGATCAGGGCCGTGGCGCATCTGCTGGAATCGGTGACCCTCACCACAACGAAGCCTCCACGTGCCCTCACTGGCGCGGCAGGCTTTGCGAAATGGGAAGACAAACAGATCACCGAGCCCACCGTGATTTTCGACGGACCAGCCTCAGAGGCGGTCAAACTTTTCCCCGCCAACGTCAACGTTGGTGCAACGCTGAGCCTCGCCGGTCTGGGACCAGAAAAGACCAGAGTCACAGTGATTGCTGATCCAGACGCCCCCGGCAACGTTCATCGGATTGAGGCCAGCGGAAGTTTCGGCAAATTCAAATTTGAGTTCATCAACGCGCCGCATCCCGCCAACCCCAAAACGAGTTATCTGGCGGCGTTAGCGGCGATCGAAGCACTGCGCAGCTACTGTGACCCCGGCCCACAAATCGGTAGCTGATTCTGACTTAGGCGTCGCGCCAGTGGTGTTCCGGCTTCCATCCCAGGATGTCTGCAGCCTTGCTGATATCGATCGCCGATGCCGTCCCACTTAGCGGCTTGCGAATCTCTACTCCGGGATAGATATCCTCGATTACATCCATGGTTGACGTGTCCAGTGATGTCTCATCACCGTTGATGAAGAACGCTTCATGGCCAGTCCTGTCAGCGTCCAGCGCCAGTCGACAGCTGCGCGCTGCATCGCGTATGTCTACCCAGCCCCAGAAGTGCATAGCGGCGCGTACAGTAGGCGTCTCGCCGCCAGCGGCCTTCATTCCCTTCTGCCTCTCCACATCAGCTAGGCCGTGAAATCTCATTCTGGCAATTTGCATGGGGCGTCGGCGACAGAACGCCTCGGCCATTTCTTCGCCCAGCCACTTGCTCTGGCTGTAGGCGTCCTCTGCACGAGTGGGCTGGATCTCATCCACCGGGAAGTACTTCGGCGCCACAGGCCCCTTCGAGAAGACCGCTCCTACGGCGTTGACTGATGACGCCATAACCACTTTGTTGATGCCATGGATCTCAGCAGCTTCCAGCACGTTCCAGTTGGAGAGCATGTTGACCCGGAACACCTCAGCCTCAGGATCTTTCACAGGGCTGGGAATGGCGGACATATGGACGATGGCGCCCATTCCACGTGAAACAGATGTAACGGCACCAAGATTAGTGGTGTCGATCTGCATGAACTTGACGTCAGAATCAGGGTCGGCGATGCGATCCGTGCTGACCACTTCGTGGCCCTGCGAACGTAGCTCAGGAATGATGTATTTGCCGGCGCGACCACTGCCGCCCGTGACAAGAATCTTCATCGTGGCCTCAGTTCAGAAACTTGAAATTGATGTGGAGGATGGGTCTGATGGGTTCGGAGTTTTGGGGAACTAGGAGTCTAGAAGCGCCAGGAGTTTATCGAGTGTGAACTCAGTCTTATCAATCCTACCGCTTGCGCCGACGGCAACTTCATCGCCGGTCTGGAGCCCTGAAACGATGATTACCGTGATATCTGGATCGGCGGCTTTGATTTGACGAGTCGCCTCCAAGCCATCCATCTCAGGCATGGAGATATCCATCAAGATGAGATCGGGCTCCAACTCGCCAGCCATCGCAACAGCCTGGGCACCGTTGTGCGCTTCGCCAACGATCTCAAATTCCGGGCGAATCTCAACCCGAGTTCGAATCAGAAGTCGGTATGACTCTTCATCGTCGACGAGCATGATTCGCGTCATGGAGTGGGGCCGATCAAATTTTGGTAATCGCTCAATATCGTTAATACCGGTCGGATCTGGAGATTTGTTTCAGGAGGAAAACTATAAATGAGAGCGTTACATTTGATAATAGTAATTTTACCCAAATACAGGTACGTGGCAAACCCAGATTCTCAGTTCCGCACAATGACCGAGCCCTTACGGACTCGGTCATTCCAGCGCGGAAACCCGGAACGGGTCTGCTAAATAGACCTAGACATTGACTGCGATAGCAGTTGTGTCAGTTTGCCCAGTGATACCGCTCCCTCTTTGGCTCTGAGAAAGCGCGTGGCTTACTCGGAGTTCGAACTCCCCCTCAGACCACGGCTTTGTGATGTAGTCGACGGCGCCCATAAACAGCGCGTCCTCACGGTCTCGTGGTCGTGATCTGGCCGAGATCATCATGAATGGAATGTCCGCAGTGTCTCGATAGGCCTTCAACTGCTCCAGAACCTGGAATCCATCCATCTCCGGCATGTTGATGTCCAGCAAGATCAGATCAGGATTTATTGATCGAACGTTTGCAAGCGCTTCGCTGCCGTCCACTGCCTGTCCAACATCGTAGCCGGAGTCTTCCAGGGTCATAGTGAGAACGAGGCGGATATCAAACTCATCATCAACAATCATGATCTTGCTCATCTGCGCATCCTCACCCATTCGGGACCAATTCTGTCTTCGAAGGAGTTGATCTCCTCGCCGCGGTCAACTAACTATGGGTGATTTGAACCCCCGGAAGAAGGCTCGTTGGTATCAGCGCTTAGTCCAACTGGATCATGGTCGTGAGCCAATCGGTTCGCGGGTATGCCCAAATTTCAAACTACGGGGTGATGACAACCTTTATCGCGCCGGATGCTCGTTTGTCGTCTGCAACTACGAACGCCTCATTTATGTCATCAATTCCGTAGTGGTGCGTAACCATGTCACTTACGTCCAGCAGGCCACGCCCCATCAGATCCAGCGCCGTTTGCGCTTCCCCGATGCCGTTGAAGCTTGAGTAGCTGTTCGACCATCTGAGCGATAGCTCCCGCTGCATTCCCAGTTCCGTCGGGATCTGCTGAGGCTGGGTGAACGAGCCGATGATGCAAACGTCGCCGCCTCGCCGTGCCATGGACATGCACTGAGACAAGAGCTGGTCGTTGCCACCAACGGTCTCGTAGACAACTCCGCCGCCGTCTCCGACAGTGAGGTCCATCACGGCTTGCACCGGGTCAACTTCTGACGTGACAACTATCTCGTCCGTAGCGTTCATATGAAGTGCTACTTCAAGTGGGGCGCGGCGGGTCGAAACCATGATTACGCGTCCTGCGCCAAATGCCTTAGCAATCTGCCCCATCGTGATGCCAATGGTTCCAGCGCCCAGCACAACTACGGTATCGTCTGGGCCGGCGGGTGAAATGTGGGCCGCGTGAACGCTGACGGCGTAGCAGTCGAGCAGGGCAGCGCCGTCATAGCTGACGTGATCCGGTATCGGCCTAGCATTCTCCTGCACAACTACGTCTAGCTCTGAGAATCCGTAGCTGGCCTCGCGCACCCCGTTTCGAATACCGCGTGTCTCGCAGAGGTGATAGCTGCCGGTTTTGCAGTCACGGCAGTGGCCGCAATTCAGAAGATGCTTCGCCTCGATGGCGACACGCTGACCAACTGCCAGAGTATCGACATCGACGCCGTCACCGAGTCCCACAACCTCTCCCGCCAGTTCATGGCCCTGCCGCCACGGAACATCGCCGGAGCGCGGACGGTTGCCACGATAGTTGTGGAGATCGCTACCGCAGATTCCTGCCGATTTGATTGCGACCAGCACTTCGCCCTGCGCCGGGGTCGGGTCGGGCATCTCTTCAACACGAATATCTTTTTCGCCATAAAACATTGCGGTCTTCATGTTGGTCAGCCTTTTGTTCTCTTTTTGGGCATTAGCCCGTTGCGCCGCGCAACACGCTGGTTGCTTCGATGTCGATTGCGAGCGGGCTACCTGATATCTCGACGCCGTATAAATCACGAGCGGATTCGATCGACACCTTATCGTCCAACACATCTTCAAGAACGTCAGTCGGTTCGCGCTCCAGCGGGTTGCCCCATCCTGCGCCCGATGCCATCTCATGTCGGATGACACCGCCAGCAGCGATTTCAACCTCGGTCATGGTCGGCAGTACCGTGTCGGAGCCATCGACTTGCAGGATGTTCATGGACGGCCTGCCGGTTGCGCCGCCGAATAACCCGAATGGTGGATGGGCTCGCTTGTCAGACCGGAGTTGTAGCCTGGCCGCGCCCGAGAGGTTCTTGATCTGACGAATGTGAGCCAGAGAGCCGCGGTACTTTCCTGCACCGCCGGTATCGTCGAGCAGACCGTAACGCTCAATGCGCACTGGATGCTCTGCCTCAGCAATCTCAACGGGCGTGCAGGCGATGTTTGAAGCCGGATGTGGCACGCCGTCCGGCCCATCGCCGTGCGGGCGGCCACCTCGCGCACCGGCGAAAAGATCGACGAATGCGAACGGTGTGTGGTCTTCAAGATAGCCGCCGATGCTGATGATCGTATTCCCGCCTTCACCATCGGCAGGCACGCGGTCCGGTACGGCCTGAGACAGAGCGCCCAGTACCGTGTCCATCGTGCGGAATCCGGTGATACCTCGGGCGGCGCATGGTGCGGGGTGCACGGGGTTCACCACGGTGGCTTCTGGCGCGATAATTTTGATCGGCCGCTGGTAACCGGTGGCGTTGGGTATGCCGGGATCCATGATCAGTCTGATCGCACCCCAGACGGCGGCTGATGAGAACGGCAGAGGGGAGTTGATGCCTGCGGGTACCTGCTCAGAGCTGCCAGTCAGATCGACCGTGATCTCATCACCCTCAATAATCACCGCCGCACAAATTCGCACGGGCCCACCCTCAATGTTGTCCGCATCTATGTACGACTCATACTCGAATCGCCCATTCGGGAGCTTTTCGATTTCGACCCGTGCTAGTCGCTCTGAGTAATCGAGTAGCTCGTTGGAGTAACGACGTAGCGTTTCTGGACCGTATCGGTCCGCCAGATCAAGATACGCGGTCTCTCCAGTGACATCTGCTGCTATCTGAGCGCGCATGTCGCCCATGACCTTCTCCGGCAGCCGGACGTTGGTCTGGATGAAGTCGTACACCGCCTCCACCGGCTCGCCACGATCGTGCATCTTGAGCGTGGGTATGCGGAGGCCTTCCTGGTAGATCTCGGTGGACTCAGTGGAGTTGCTGCCAGGCACCAGGCCACCGATGTCCGTTTGGTGCGCAACAACCCCGGCGAATGCTTCGAGGTTCCCGGAGTGGAAGATTGGCTTGATGATGTAGACATCAGGGAGGTGAATTCCGCCTGAGGTGTACGGGTCGTTGAGAACGAATAGGTCTTCTGGATATATGCGGCCTTCAAACTTGCGCAGGATTGAGGCGACTGCCGACGGGAACGAACCCAGGTGCATCACGATTGTCAGCCCCTGCGCAATCACCCGGCCTTCCCGGTCGCAGAGCGCCGTTGAGTAATCCAGCGCGTCCTTCACGATGCCGGAGTAGGCGGTTCGCATCACCGTGAGGGCCATCTCGTCCACCAGTGCGTCGAGTCCGTTCTGAATCACTTCGAACGTAACCGGATCAATGTCAGATCGTTGCGTCACGATGCTTTCCTCAGGACTTGTCCGTTGCGATTATCGGTGAACTCTCCATCAGCAAACGAGGGGATGCCATTTACCAGGACATGCCGCATTCCGATGGCGTAGCTGTTCGGGTTTTCAAGCGTTGCCGTTGGTGAGAACTCATCTGGTGAAAACACGGCGATGTCCGCACGCTTTCCAACTTTGAGTTCGCCACGATCGTTGAGGCCGAGCCGCTGGGCAGGCATCGACGTCATGCGCATGATCGCCTTCGTTAGCCCGAGCGTGCGGTGATCAAATACAGATTTGCGGATGAACCATGAAGCCCAACTGTAGGCGCCCAGGAAGCTCGATTCGCCGATTGGCCCATCGGTCGCCAGCGCCGTGGCGTCGGAACCCACCATGCAGAGCGGGTGGGACGCCGCTGAAACGATCTCTTCCTCCCGGTAGGAGTGACATAGAACCATCACGTTGTTGATGTCGTCCGCATTGGCGGTCAGAACATCGCAAATCGCGCTGAAGGGGTCGTCTTCCGAGAGTTGGGCCAGTGTGACGCCCTCAAGCTCTGGAGTGGCCGGTGCGGTGAATATGGAGACGTTATCCCACCCTCCAATGCCGAAGCTGGAGATGATGCTCTCGTGTTTCCGGACATCAGCGCGATAACTGGCGTTGCAAAGGCTGGCTCGACGTTCGTCGGCAGGCATCGCATATTCGTAGTCGGGCAGGGCGCAGCTGAGATTGGTGATGCCGTGCTCGCGAGTGTGGATATCGAACGTCACATCAAGTCCGCGAGTATTCGCATCGTCCACCAGTTCGAGCGCACGCTCAGTGCTGTCTGCCGGTCCACCCTTGCGAGGCAGAATGTGCGAGATGTGCAGGGGGATTTCCGCAGCAGTAGCCGTATCGATGGCCTCC
>CAUZJA010000113.1:0-9037 GCA_963579925.1 Dehalococcoidia bacterium
ATTTTTCGATGAGGTGAGGATTCCCAAAGCCAATCTGGTTGGTGAAGAGAATCGCGGTTGGTACGTAGCCGCCACTCTGCTTGATTTCGAGAGATCAGGCATCGACTATCCGGCGCAGGCTCAGCGGACGCTCGATGAGCTCATCGAATACGCGAAGGGCACAAACGGAGTGACCGGTCAGCCACTTAGCCAGGACCATGACACACGCCGCCGACTGATTGATCTCCAGATTCAGGTTGATTCGACGCGTGGGATGGCCTACGAAGTGGCAGATATGCAGTCCAGGGGTGAGATTCCCAATAAAGAGGCCTCAATGGCCAAGACGCTGGGAACACGCCTTGTGCAGGACGTTCATCGCTTCGGTGTAGACCTGCTTGGCATGTACGGTCAGCTTCGACCGGGTTCATATCTCTCGCAGCTAGACGGGCGCATGCTGGACGCACAGCTTGGGACGGTTGCTTACACAATCTTCGCCGGCACAACAGAAATTCAGAAAAACATCATCGCAACACGTGGACTCGGGCTACCCCGGGGCTAGTCGGGCAGGTATGGATCTCAGTCTTACAGATACGCAACAACTGATTCGCAACTCGGCTCGTGATTTCATGACCGAGAACATCGATTCCGATTACGTGCGCGAAATGGAATCACACGACACCGGTTCCCGTGAAGAGATCTGGAAGTCGCTTGCGGAAATGGGCTGGACCGGCCTTCTTGTGCCGGAGTCCGATGGTGGCGCTGGTATGTCTCTGATCGAGATGGCGGTGCTGCTGGAAGAAATGGGCGCTACTGCCCTGCCCGGCCCGTTCTTCTCGTCTGCGGTCACCGGTGCAACTGCAATAGCTGAGTTTGGATCAGATAAGCAGAAGCAGGAATTCCTGCCTCGACTGGTTGACGGTGACCTCGTAACCGCGCTCGCATTTCTTGAAGGCAGCGCTGCCTGGGACCCCGGCGTGGTGCAGGCCACTGCAACACGTGCAGAGGACGGCTGGGCGCTCAGCGGCTCAAAGGTCTTCGTTCCTGGCGCCGCAGGTGCTGATCTGTTCATATTTGCTGCGCGAACATCACAGGATGGCGCACCAGAGGACTCGCTGACGCTTTTTCTGGTTGATGCGAAAAGGCTCGATAGTTCAGCAATCAAAGCACTCGACTCGATCTCTGACGACCGGTTCGCTGAAGTGGACTTTGAGGACTTAATGATCCCTCCAGATGCAGTGCTTGGCGAAGTTGGTGAGGGATGGTCTGCCCTCAAGAGAATCTTGGATGTCTCTACCGCAGCAAAGTGTGCAGAGATGCTGGGTGGCTCGCGGAAAGCCGTCGATATGACCGTCGATTTTGTTCAGGAGCGGTCACAGTTTGGGCGAGCCATCGGCACATTCCAGGCTGTGCAACACCGTACGTCAGATATGGCAACCGATCTGGAAGTGGGCAGGCAGCTAACTTACAAGGCCATCTGGAAGATAGCTGAGGGCAAAGACTACGCACACGACCTCGCCATAGCTAAGGCGTACATGAGCGAGAAGTTCCCGGATATTTGCTACGGCGCACACCAGATGCACGGAGCAATCGGCTTCACGCAGGAACACGATCTGCAGATATTTTCCCGTCGTGCAGCATCTGCTCGAGTGATGTTTGGAGACGCCAACCACCACCGCCAGATCATCGCTGAACAGATGGGACTCTAGTGAACACAGACCCCAACTGCATCTTCTGCCAGGTCGTGGCCGAGAAGTTGCCTGCAAACGTCCTCTACCGTGATGAGCATGTGGTGGCATTTCAAGATATCCAACCCGTCGCCGCAACACACATAGTGGTGATTCCAACGGAGCACGTCGAATTCATCGTGGACTACGATGAATCGAAGGCGGCGTTGATAGGCCGTCTCGCTCTGGCTGCAAGTAAGATCGCGGAGCCAATGGGGCTTGATGCCACCGGATATCGATTGGTCATGAACCAGGGCCCTGACGCCGAACAATCGGTTGATCACCTCCACATGCACTTGCTGGGAGGCGAGCACCTCGGCGGAATGGTTAGTTGAACGCGGGCGCCTTCGACCAGTCTGACTTCTCGGCTGAGATCAAATCAATAGAGTCTCGGCTCGACGATCTCCCCGAAGGCCTGCAACAGCACATCAAGCGCTCACGCGACGTGGGCTCTGATCTCTGCGAGATTCATGCCGTTGACCCCGAACGAGTCGATCTGGCAATCGCCGCACACGATCTCTACCGCGCAGTCGACCCGGAAGAGCTGCTTACAGAAGCCGGACGCCGTGGCTGGGAACCAGATGTTGTTGAGCGCTCAGATCCGCTCCTCCTCCACGGCCCGGTAGCTGGACTGTGGCTCATGCAAGAGGGCGGCGTGGACGATCCGTCCATCGTCGAAGCTGTCACGTGGCACACGACGTATGCACCGAGCATCGGTCCCGTTGGTACGCTGACATTTCTTGCGGACAAGATTGACCCGCAGAAGCTGGAGAGACGTCCATGGCTCGAAGAGGTGCGCGATCTTGCCTATAGAGGGCGTGCTGAGATTGCAGTCGAGAAGTATCTTGAGAACCACCTCATTGATCTGGTATCAGATGATGCCGTGGCCCACCCTCGCGCTCTTGATGCGCTGAACTACCTCAGATTGGGTAGGCAAGGGCTGCTGTAATCGTTTCGTTGCGTTTGAGGTCACGTGAACGCCGCTCACCCTTCGACCGGCTCAGGATGGCAGCTAGCAATTCGTCTTCGTGAGTGTTGAAGACGACGCCCACACTCGCCGTCTTTCCAGCGAAGGCTGGAACCCGGGCGCCGCCACATACGAGCTACGCGCACATAGATCGCATGGACGCGGCCCTGGGAATACGTTTGATGTGCAGTCGCCTGCGTATGCCGGGAAAGTGCCCTTCGAGTGACCTCAGGAAACTTTTCCTCGCGTGGGCTGGTTGATCACGCGGTAGCTGCGGGGCTTGGCCCGCCTCCGGGTGCGCGCGTGGGCGAAAACATGGCCGGGCAAGCCCGGCGGCTACCGATGTGTGCTGAAACCTACCCCGGAATCCCTCTAAACATCATGATCCCAATCGCAGCTATCGTGAGCAACAGCAGCACGTTCACCCGCGCCAGTGCCACAAACTTGCGATGAGCCTTCTCAACCCCGGCAGGTGGGCGCTGCCCTAGTTCTAGCCCTTCCAACTGCGTCGCCAGATTCGGACCCAGGACGAAGTCGTGGTATCCGCTCAGCGCCATTCGCAGAAACAACGGCCCACGCCGGGTTGCTTGATCGATCGGCTCACTGGTATCAGGGCGAGCGCACTGTCAGCGATCCGCCAATCTAGATCGTCGAAGCGATCACGTGAATGTAGATCAGCGCAATGCGAAGCGTTTCATCAAACGATAGATATCAATTCCGTACTCAATTGCCCGTGCCCTCATGCCAACCTTCTCCCAAAAGAACAAGGATCAATACTGGACTAAATTTTCACGTACTTCCGCATGCGTTGCCCGGTGTCGGGGTCGCCGATCTCGGCAACAAATAGGTTGCCTTTGGAGTCCCCCCAGATGCCGTGGGGTGCTGAAATGCCGTTACCGTCGCCTTGCCACCGGGTGATGATGTTTCCATCGAGGTCAAGAATACTGATTCCGATGGGAAGGCCCTGCTCGACCAAAAATATCACATCGTCTTTGATGAAGAAGTCGCCAGACTGCCGGAACTTATCGGCCCACTGATCAATGAAATTTCCATCCTGATCAAAGATCTGAATACGGTGATTTTCTCGGTCCGCGATGAGCACCCGTCCACGAGGATCAACAACGACGTTGTGTAGTAGAGCGAACTCTCCGGGGCCGGTCCCCGGAATGCCCCACGACAACTCAAGTTCACCCTCCGCTGAAAAACGATGCACCTTGTAGTTGGCATACCCATCCGAGCAAAAGATTTTCTCTTCAGCAGTCAATGCCACGCCAGAAGGCTGGTTGAACGGTGCCCCGTAGTTGCCGAGTGTGTCTCCAGTGATAGAGGCGAAGTCACGCCTCCCAAGCTCCATCAGCAACTCACCCTGGGGGGGTGCTTCGTGACGACGTGTGCTTAGAGATCCGTCAGGAATACGGAGTCGTCCGGGCCAATGAATATCCCGTGAGATTGCTTGAACTTTCCTTCACCCCACGAAGTGAGGAAATCACCAGAGTCGGCGTCGAATATTGCGACGGAATGGATTCCGCGATTGAATACGAAGACTCGATCGCGCGAGTCTACCGCCACATCTGAGCAAAGGCCCAGTTCCCAACCTTCGGGAACATTAGGCCACGTCTCATCCAGTTCGTACCGGAACTCGCCTTCGCCAACAGTCGTCATTACTTTGTCCTCACTGGCTGAAGCATGTGGCGTCAAATCACCGTAGAACGGAATTGCCTACATAACGGATTTTGGTGCTCACCAACATTCTGAAACCTTCTCCCCCAGGAAGAAGAGACAAAACCTGAACTAGATCTTGTTGTACTTGCGCATTCGCTGGCCGTGGCCGGGCTGTCCGATCTCTGCGATGAAGAGGTTGCCCTTGGAATCAGCCCAGATGCCGTGGGGGGCTTCTGTACCGTTTTCTGCGCCTCTCCAGCGGGTGATGATCTTGCCGTCGAGGTCGAATATCGTTACGCCTGTTGGTGCGCCCTGCTCCACCATGAAGATGACGTCATCTTTGATGTAGAAGTCGCCGGGGCCGCGAACATCGTCGTTCCACTCTTCGATGAATCCGCCGTCCTGATCGAATATCTGCACACGCTGGTTCTCGCGGTCAGCAATAAGCACGCGGCCGCGTGAATCGATCGCTACCTGATGCAGCAGCGCGAACTCACCCGGGCCTGTGCCCGGCATGCCCCAACTGAGTTCCAGAGTGCCGTCAGCTGCAAAGCGATGCACGCGGTAGTTGCCGTAGCCGTCTGAGCAGAAGAGCTTGCCTTCTGCGTTCAGGGCCACGCCTGATGGCTGGCAGAACGGCTCGCCGTGGTTGCCACGGTTGTCGACGGTGACCATGGCGTAGTCGCGCGTCCCAAGCTCCATCAGCAGTTCGCCTTCTGGCGTGTGCTTCGTGATGACGTGCGCCTGCCGGTCCGTGAGATACACGGAATCGTCAGGGCCGATGAATATGCCGTGTGGCTCCCGGAAGTTGCCCTCGCCCCATGAGCTGAGGAAGTCACCAGAATCGGCGTCGAATATGGCGACGGAGTGGATGCCTCTGTTGAACACATAAACGCGGTCTCGTGAGTCCACCGCCACGTCTGAGCACAGACTCAGCTCCCAGCCTTCAGGAATATTTGGCCACGTCTCGTCTAACTCATACCTGAAATCACCTTCGCCTACGATCGCCATTGCGGTGTGTCCTCCCCTTTTCGGTGCCAATCAAAAATTAATTGCGCGGCGTCAAATTACGCCGGAATGGGGGGTGGGTCAACCGCTTGCCGCGGAGATAACTTCGAGGACGATGCAAAGATACATCTGCACGTAGGGGCATCTGCGATAGCTGCGCCCGGTTTTAGACGGCCATATTGGTGAACCAAAACTCTCGCAGACGCGAAAACGGCCGGTGTGCCGTAGATCCATGCCCGAAGGCACATCACCCGACTCCCGACCGTGTTTCTCGACGACGCTCGCTTTCTACTGGCACCCTTAGCGAGGGTTTGGCCTGCCATAGTGCGCTACGTCGACTAACCAGCTTCCACGTTTGGAGCTACCAAACTCAGGGTGATTCAGCTTACCGCCGCCCTGACCGATCCAGCAGATAGATTGCTCCGTAAGTCACCCCGAAGAGTGGGACCGAACTGAAGCGCTGCCTCTCAGGTTTCAGGTGATGTCGGCTAGCTCACCGACGGTCGTTTGCCTTTCGGCTTCAGACCCACCTTCTTCCTTCGAATCCTACGGTTGCAACACCGTGACCTGCTCAGCGGCTGATTCGGTCCGAAGCTTTCGGCTTGATTACCGAAGTAATCGCGCTTCCCGCTTCGTTGTTTCCCAGAAGTTGTCTCCCGAGGAACCTTGAATCCAATATGTAAGTACGGATTAGCGTGTACAATAGGGGTTATCAACGTGTTTTCCACAGATATATATGTCTGGGAATAACGAATATCGTTGTGTTAGCGAATCTGTAAAACGAATACGCTTACGTAGCGGCGCGAATTTGGTCAGTCAGGTTCATCTAGCGCAAGAACAGAATCCAACAGCGAAAAAACGTGTTTCCCAGAATTTGTCGCGCTATTACTTGTCTTCCGCGTATCGTTGGTGCCACTCTCCGCGCCAGCTTGTGATTTTGTCTGGCGTGAGCTTTAGCAGGTACCGCAAGTTGTCTCGGGTTTTCTCCAGATACGCCAGTCCGGCTTCGCCACTGTAACGCTGCACCATCTCAGTGCCGAGCTCCAGCCCGAGTCCCTCCATACGCACAGGCCCCTCGACGATTTCGATGGTGCCTTCAAGCAACACGCGGGAGTGATCAGGGTTGATGTCGTCGGCGCAGGAGACGGCTACTTTAGGATTCGCCTTGATGTACTCGACGAATTTCGATTTGCCGCGTGGGATGATGTACATAGATTCGCCATCCCAGGATTCCCAGACGGGTGCAATATACGGACTGCCATCAGGCTTGACCGTCGCCAATCTCGCAATTACGGCCGTCGCCAGGAAAGCATCGATTTCCGATTTAGTTAGTTTGGGCATCAGTCTCTCCCTCGGGCAGCATGGCAGGATTAGGTGTTTCGATCATCGCGGGACCAGGCGGCGCGAATATCGATCGCTTCGGCTCGTGGCTACTCTCGCCCAGCGGAATCCCGCGGCTCACAGTGGCGTCAGGGCCGTAGATGTCACTTGAGGAACCAGCGGCAGCAGAGACATCCGGACTGCTCTTGGCCTCAGCCTCAGCTTCCGCAGCCGTTTCCTCTGCCACAACGTCCATGAGCGCCTGGATGTATCCATTGGCGTATGCACGTCCTTGATGGCCCCACTGGGAATCGCCAATGGTATTCGGCACGTGATCGTTGACCAGCACGCCGGGGAATCCGACCTCCTGGTAGACCTTGATCATCTTGTACATGTTCACGTGGCCGGTGTTGATGAACTCTTCCTGGAACGGCTCGCCCGGGTTGGAGACGTTGCGGAAGTGGACGTACAGAATCTTGCCTCGTTCGCCGAAGTATCGAACCATGTCGTAGATACCGCCGTCGGCCGCGTCTTCCATCTCAGAGAACGTGCCCTGGCAGAATTCAATGGCGTTTGAAGGCGAGTCAACGATCTCGATGAGTCGTTTGTACTCTTCGAACCCCGTGAGAAGTCTTGGAATACCGCCTACTGATTTCACTGGTGGGTCTGGTGGATGGACCCCTAGTCGAATGCCCTCTTCCTCGGCAATCGGCGTGATGATTTTGATCCAGTGCTCCAGGTTGCACCACATCTCTTCTTCAGTGAACTCGCGGCCATGTGTGAACGGCGCATTCATATGTTCGTGATGGTCGTAACTCGAAACCTTGGAGCCGCCACGATTCAGCGTGTGGAACGAGGTGCGCCAGACGTTTGATGGCATCCAGTTGTAACCGAAAATGGGGATCCCCGCCCGCGCAATGCTGCGGACGGTGTGAATCATGTTCTCGATCTGCTCATCACGCTTCGGACCGCCCAGCATGATGTGGTCATAGAACGCCGTCGGAACGTTCTCCAACGCCTCCAGATGCAGTCCGTGCGACTCCACCTGCATACGAAGTTTCAGTAGATCTTCAAACTCCCACCGTTCGGTGCCGGGAACGGCGCCAAAGGTGTTGTACGACTGCAACACAACGTCGCTTGCGCCGTATTGGGCCGCGAACGTCAGGAAGTCGTCGAGGTTGGTTTCCGATTGCCCGGCGGGGGTGGTGAAACCGGAAGCAAGAAAGTTGAAGCCAATTCGCATGTACTGAATTTCCTTAGTGAGCGCCGTGGAGCGACGTGTTGGTTGCGGTTTCGATTAGCGCTTGAATGTAGCCATTAGCGTACGCCTTGGCCCGGTGGCCATAGTCAGTATCGCCAACGGTGTGAGGCACGTGATCGTCCATGAAGAAGCCGTCGAATCCATTTTCTGCGTAGATCCGCATCGCCTTGTACATGTCCACGTATCCGGTATTGATGAACGTCTCATGGAACTTCGGCACCGTGCCTGAGACGTTGCGGAAATGAACGTAGAGGACCTTCTTGCGCTTCACGAAGTACTCAATCATCTCGTAGATGCTTGGACCGCTGTCCTTGTCTGCACCTGCCATCTGCGAGAACGAGCCCTGGCAGAGCAGGATTCCGTTGGCGGGCGAGTCCACGATCTCGATCAGGCGTTTGTAGCCTTCAAAGTTGTGGAGCAGTTGCGGCACGCCTGCAACCACCGGCATTGGAGGGTCGACCGGGTGCAGGCCGATGCGAACGCCGTACTCCTCTGCCACCGACGTAATCGTCCTTACCCACGTCTCAAGGCATTCCCATGCGCTCTCAAGCGTCATTTCGAAGTCCAGCACATCAGGCCAGTGTTCGACTTCTGAGTCGTACGCCGTGCCCATTGCGCCGTTGCCAATGTCTACATGGCCCGTGCGGTAGTAGCGCGGGTATCGCCAACTCATCGTGTACATCGGAATGCCGGCCCGGCCGATGTTCTTGATCGTCTCGACCATGTTCTCAAGCTGCTCATCGAACTTCGGCCCACCCGTGATCAGGTCATTCCGCATATCGATCTGCGTGTTTTCGATGGCCGTAAGTTTCAGGTCGAACTCTTCAACGCGATTCTTGAGCGCTATGATGTCGACGAGTTCCCACTTGCCGTTCTTCACTGGTACGGGCGGCGTGTTGAGCACGACATCTTGGATACCAAGTTGCGCCATGAAGCGCATCGCCTGCGCGTCACTGGCGCTGTTGCGCCCCATTCCGATTCTCATGCTCATGCCGTGCCTCCGTTCGAGGCGCTTGTACTGACCGGACCGCCGTAATCACCCTCTCTGGTTACACCGTCGATCACGCCTTGAATGTAGCCCTGCGCGAACAGGCGTGAGCGGTAGCCGCCGAGGTT
>CAUZJA010000114.1:0-8993 GCA_963579925.1 Dehalococcoidia bacterium
CCGGCGCAATTGCGAGTTCTATATACAGGTCCCGTTCCCACATCAACTTCCACAGATCTGGTGACTGCAACGTCTACGGCACCTGTTGAAGAGGCCACAGTTGCACTGATTGAGGCGGAAGTTGCTGGGCTCGGTCGAACGAATTTCACAGTTGAGGAGCTTTCTGAACGTAACTTTGCCATCACCTTGCCGAATCCTGTTGAGGACGGCATCACCGAAGATGGCGTCCTAATTGAGGGTGAGGTAACCGCACTCCGGAAAGCGTTCGCGGCGCGTTTTGGTGATCCGCTCATATTTGCACTCACAGGACAGATCAACCAATACACCGTTGGCGGTGGCGTGCAGGAGGCCAAGCAGCTCATCGGCCAGACGGCTCAGCTTGATTTCCGAGAACGCACTTGTGGCCCACTTCTTGATCCCCAAGACGGCTCTGAGTGGCCGCCAGATGGCTTGACTGAGTTCGAGTGGGCATCAGAACGATGCAGCAATCCGAGCTACTTCAGCGAATCTTCTTTGCCGCTTACCGGTGCAAACCTGGTGAACGCATTTGCAGGAACACAGCCTGGAATCGCACGACCGGTCGTCAACATTGAGTTTGACGGTGAAGGTGGCGATGAGTTCTTTGAGGTCACTGACCGAATTTCACGTACCAATGGGCTGCTGGCAATCTACCTGGACGGATCCGAGCTTGTGGCTCCGGCTGCTCAGGCTGGAATTAGCGGTGGTCGGGCCTTCATTCAGGGTCCTGACTTCACGGGTGAGCGTGCACGCACGGTCGCGATTCAGTTGAAGTCTGGTGCACTTCCATTGGAGTTGACGCTGGTGCAAGAGCGCAACGTTGACGCCACACTTGGTGAAGACACTCTAAGGAAGAGCGTCATTGCCGGTCTAATTGGTCTCGCTCTGGTTCTCTTCTACATGATCGTTTACTACAAGGCTTCCGGTCTTGTAGCAGCTCTCGCACTCATGCTTTACGCTGCGATTACCCTTGCGGTGTTCAAGATCGCACCGGTTACTCTGACCCTTTCAGGTATCGCCGCACTGATTCTGACGATAGGTACAGCGGTAGACGCAAACATCCTGATCGCAGAGCGCACCAAAGAAGAACTACGTGCTGGCCGAACACTGTTCGCTGCTATCAGTGAAGGGTTCGCCAGAGCATGGCCGTCAATCAGGGACAGTAACGTCGCAACGCTCATTACTAGTGTTGTCCTATTCTGGTTTGGTGATCGACTTGGCACCAGCGTTATGCAGGGATTCGCCCTGACGCTCGGTATTGGTACCCTGGTGAGCATGTTCACGGCGTTCTTCGCCAGTCGGGTGATCAGCCGGACTCTTGGATCGGTGACTGGACCATCTCGAATGAAGCTCTGGGTTCCCGTTGGTGGCGTTGGTGCCGACCACGACGAGCCAAGTCAACAGGCTGGAGATTAACCAGTGGACGTAGTCGGCAGAAAACGGTATTTCTTGAGCCTGTCGTTGGTGCTGGTTATCATCGGCGTGGTCTTTGTATCAATCCCACCAAGACTTAATCTTGGAATTGATTTCACGTCGGGCACCAGCTTCGACCTGGAATTCGCTGATGACGTGGCAACCGAAGACCTCCGCTCCGCGTTGTCAGCGGTTGGTCACGACGACGCGATCATTCAAAAGTCTGGCGATGGCGAGTTCTTCATTCGTACTCGCGATCTTGGTCAGTCCGGAATCGAAGAGATTCAGGCAGAGATCAACACGTCTATTTCCACAGAGTACCGCGTTCCCAGCGTCACATCCGTGGGCCAATCAGTAGCTGACGATACAGTTCGCAACGCGGTCATTGCCGTCGTTGTTGCTGCTCTCTTTGTGATGCTGTACGTGATGTACGCATTCCGCTCGGTACCAAAGTCGTACCGCTACGCCATTGCCGCGATTGTTGCACTTGGTCACGATGTATTCATCGTGCTGGGGCTCTTCTCAATCCTTGGACAGGTAATCGACGCTGAAGTGAACGCGATCTTCATTGTGGGTATCCTGACTGTGATCGGTTACTCAGTTCACGACACAATTGTCATCTTCGACAGGATTCGTGAAAACGTAAGCATTGCACCAAACCGACCGTTCTCAGCGTCAGTGAATATATCGATCAATGAGAGCTTTGCACGATCGCTCAGCACATCAATCACAACCGCACTTACCATCGTGGCCTTGCTGCTGTTTGGTGGCGAGACACTTCGGGACTTCCTGATCGTTCTGCTCTCTGGTGTGATCATTGGAACGTACAGTTCCATGTTCCTCGCAGCCCAGATTCTGGTGGCATGGGAAGACCGTGACTACAAGAAGTTCAAGTTCTGGGGACGGGCGACTGCCAACTAGTCGACGCACTTCCCTTGTCAACCGAACTACCAGTTCGATGTCTACAATGGGCGACCGACTAATTTAGGTAGAAAGATAACGTCATGTACCTGGGCGCCCACGTATCGTCAGCCGGAGGGCTGGAAAAATCTGTTGGCCGCGCGCTTGAAATAGGTGCCGAGGCGATGCAGCTGTTCCCTTCATCTCCCCGCATGTGGCGATTCAAGATGACTTCAGAAGCTAACATCGCCAAGTTCAATGCAGCCATTGCTGAGGCGAACATGGGCCCCACCGTGTTCCACGGAATCTACCTGTGCGCACTTGCGTCTGAAGATGAGGCGCTGCTCGCAAGGAGTATCGACTCCCTCACGAACTATCTGAAGCTTGCAGAGCTTATCCAGGTGGAGGGTGTTCTATTTCACCCCGCAAGTCACAAAGGACGCGGATACGAGACTGTTGAGAAGCAGTTCGTGAATGCGACGCACCAGATCCTGAAAGAGGCCCCGGGGACCCCTTGGCTGGCACTTGAGAACAGTGCTGGCATGGGCGACCACCTCGGCTCCAAGTTCGAAGAGCTTGGAAAGTTGATCAAAGCGATTGACAGCCCGCGCATAAAAGTCTGCTTCGATACCCAGCACGCGTTCGCTTCTGGCTACGATATGTCGACAAAAGATGGAGTCGCCGCCGCGATGGATGAGTTCGATCGTGAGATCGGAGTCGACCTCATCAAAGCTGTTCACTGCAACGATTCAAAGACGCCGTTGGGGTCATCCGTCGACCGTCATGAGAACCTTGGCGAAGGTGAGATCGGTGAAGATGGCTTTGAGGCTATCATGAGCCATCCAGCATTCGCGGACGTACCGTTTTACCTTGAGGTCCCAGGATTCGAAAAGGGTGGCCCGGACAAGCAGAACATGGATATTGCCAAGGCAATCCGTGAACGCACACAGAGTTAGGGAAACATGCAGGACAGCCCTAGAGCTCGAATAAGTATTGAGGATTTCGAACAACTTGTTATCGAGGCTATCGACTCCCTTCCAGAAGAGTTCATAGAACGATTGGACAACGTCGATATCACAGTGGAGTCGGTGCCAACTCAGACTCAACTTGCACAACAGGGCATTCCAGAAGACGGCCTGTTGTTGGGGCTCTACGAGGGTGTCCCACTCACTGCACGGCAGAACTACGGATTTGTGCTGCCTGACAAGATCACAATCTTTCAGGAATCTATCGAGATGGCATGCAACTCACCGGAAGAAATCGTCAACGAGGTGCGTGACACGGTTGTGCATGAAGTTGCCCACCACTTTGGAATTGATGATGATGCACTCCACGCGCTTGGCCTTTAGCTCCCGGCTGTAAACCGAGCGGCCAATCTCAAGCGACCAAACTCAAACGAGAGGAAACGCAAGTGACCAGGGTTGTAGTTGCGGCATTTGATGGGCTGCAAATGTGGCAGATTGACGCTGAGGTAATGCCTAACCTGCATCGCTTTGCGAGTGAAGGCGTGCGATTTGAGCGACACCATCCGGTGGTTCCAAGCGTCACACGGCTCAACGCCACCTCCATGGCTACAGGCTGCCTGCCGGGAAACCACGGCATTGCAGGCAATCGAATGCTCTTCCGGGACGTATGGCCGCACAAGGTTGCAGACGTTCTGGTTGATGAGTTGAAGCTGGTGAAGCAGGCGACCGGAAATGGAACGCTGCTGAAACCAACGATGGCGGAACGACTCGCAAGCCAAGGCAGGGAGTATGCGGCCGTGGTGTCCGGAACATCAGGCAATGCGTTCTGCCACGCCCCCAACGCTGACGTATCTGGCGGAATCATCATCCACCCGGAGTTCTCACTACCGGATGACATCAATCTGCAACTGGAGAAGAAGTTTGGAGCATGGCCCGAGCCGGAACTGCCAAACGCGCCGCTCTTGTCCCACGCGACAGACATATTTATCGAATACGTACTTGGCGAACGCAACTCTGACGTTGGCCTGATCTGGTACGCGGAGCCTGACAAGTCGCAACACGCCACCGGTGTTGGCTCCGACACGTCAATCGCGGCACTCGGAGCTGCTGACAACGAGTTTGGCCGTCTACTGGGCGCAATATCCGACGACACAAATGTGTTCGTTATCTCGGATCATGGGTACTCCACGTCACAGGGAATCATCGAAATTGAATCCCAACTGAGGATGCTCGGATATCCGGCGCTGGGCGAATACGGCGGCGTCGATATCGCGGCCAACGGCGGAGTAGCGCTCATATACGGAGACCAACTTCGTGACGGACAGGGTGAGTCGATTGTCGATTGGCTGGTTGGTCAGCCATGGTGCGGTTCGGTGTTTGTGTCTGAACGCCTCGGAAACATCGAAGGCACACTGCCCATGGATCTGATCGGCATGGAAGGCGTGCGTTCAGCCGACATCGCCGTTGCCACGAACTGGAGTGATGCGCCGGGGCAGAAGAGCGTTGCAACGTCAAACACGTTTGGATCCATGGCGCAAGGCCACGGTGACCACGGCGGTCTCAGCCCAACTGAGATGCGAAACACCCTCGTCGCCCGTGGGCCAGCGTTCAAGTCTGGAATCGTCTCTGAGTTGCCCACCGGTAATATTGACCTAGCTCCAACGGTGTTGAGTCTCCTCGGAGTATACGGCGACGGCATGGACGGCCGAGTGCTATCGGAAGCGCTGGTCGATGCTGATCAGGCGAGTGGCGAGCCGAATCACAGGTCGCATGAAGCGAGCCGTGACGGGTACCGGCAGGTGCTAGAGACGGTTGAATACGCAGGCGTCAGCTATGTGGAGCAGTCGAACCGCGTTTAAAGCGGCTGCCAGCTGTACTTGTCTTCGACCTTGATCACGTGACCTATGTTGGAGTCGATAAGCAGATGCCCGAATGTGGACATCGTGCGATCGGCCGCGAGTCGTTCAAGGAGCTTTCGGCGGGTTGCGCGGGCTGTGGGCTTGTCCTCATCGAAGTCGGCGCACAGATCTGGCATCTCGAACTGCAGTGTGTTGTGGAGCACGTCACCCGCAATGATGGCAGTCTCGCCTCCAGATTCGACGAGGAGCGACTGATGACCCGGCGTGTGCCCGGGAGTGGCCAATGCTCGAATACCGGTCGCCAGAGGCGTTTCGTCGTCAGCCAGATCTACCAGACCCAGTTTCTCAAGCGGGTAGATTGCTTGCTCAACGGGGCTACTCGAGAGAATATCCGGCTGCGTCCAGTGCTTCCACTCCATGGTAGAGATCACATAGCGAGCATTCGGGAAGACAGGCGTCGACCCAGCACCGGGGTTCTGGTGCAGCGCCCATCCAATGTGGTCGAAGTGCAAGTGGGAGAAGAAGACGTGGTCGATATCTTCTGGCGAAACGCCCTGACTCTCCAGACCACTCATGAGTTGTCCCTCAGCGCCACCCATTGCCTCGTGCGGTCCCGGTCCACCGCCAGTGTCCACGATCATTGTGGATTCAGGAGACTTCACCAGAAACACCGTGAAGTTGGTTGGGAAGTCACCCGTTTTGGTGAAGTGGCGAGCATGCTTGTCCCAGCCATCATCTGGCATCTCTGAAAATACGTTCGTGGCGGGAAATGCTAGCGGCCCAATGTCGCGGAGCGCTGTGATCTCGATGTTGCCAATCCGTACGCATGTCGCCATTTAATCCGCTCCCCCTCGACCTCGCATCAGGACGCCGTTGAAACTACCTGAGTTGTCTGTCATCGCCCACCCGCCTCGTGATCTGGCGTCTATCCATGTGCTCCAGGATGGCCAGGGTGTACTTGCGGCTGGTGTCGAACATTTCCCGCACCCTTCCCAGCGCGATGTTTTCATTTTCTGAACCATACTCGATTACCCGCTGCTCCATCTCTTCGTAGACGTCACCGGGGTAAATGACTTCTTGATTGAGCCGCACAACACGCCCCTGATCAACCAGAGCGGCAATCAATTCCGTATCAATTGGTTTATCGGTCGGAGGAGAGAAACGGTCGGTCCCAAGGTACGAGAGATAGTCGGCGATCTGTTGCGTCTGATCATCGGAGAACTCAGGCGTGTAACCGGGGGTTCGCATCATCGAGCTGAGCCGCTCAATGTCGCCGTTGTCGATCAGTCGATCGGCAACTGGTGTGAAGAGAGAAGTCTTCAACTTCAGCCGGCTCCTGAGTTCTTCCGCCGGTATCCCGGCACGCAGTGGATACTCAGCGTGGAACGCACGTGTCGCATCACGCGCCGCGCCAGACAGGTTTGCCCATCCAGCCGTTGTGTAGAGCGGGCCATCCGCACTGCCGGATAGCGATATGAGCAGCGATGAACTCAGCAGACCTTCGATGCGTTCGGTCACATCGGCCACTGACTCGTTAACTGCCTGCGCAATCGTTGCTGGAACTGCTGGCTGGGCCGTCTCGATGGCCGTGACGATTGCGTCTTCACCAGAGCCTTCAGAGAGCGCGAGCAGTCGACTTGCCACGGTCTCATCAAAGCGCTTGTGCCTGCGGGGAGTGAGATCAAGCGCCACACCACCGCCGAGGGTGGCAACGCTATCTCGAATCACAAAGAAATCGCCTTGGACGATGGGAATGGGATGTTCCAGTTTGATCTGAACCCACCCACTTTCACCCGGCTCAAGTGAATCTGCGTCCAGCATTCGCACCACTGCTGGGCTCTCAGCGCTGCCCGTGAACAGCGTTGTGGAGGCATTGTGCTTCACGGGGCGCGGTGAGCGATTGATTACGCGAAAACTAGCGTCAATGACATCGGTAGGGCGTAGCCATCCGGGGGAGGCGATTACATCGCCGCGTGAGATCTCATCGTGCGAAATACCACTCAGGTTAACTGCAACACGCGTGCCTGGCAGAGCCTCGTCCTCGGTCTCCTTGTGCGTCTGAAGGCCTCTGATACGACCGCGCTTGCCAGATGGCAGGACCTCCACCTCTTGCCCCTCGCGCACTCGGCCATCAATCAACGTACCTGTCACAACCGTCCCGAACCCAGATATCGTGAATGAACGGTCAACTGGCAGGCGCGGCCGGCCTAGATCGCGCTTCTCCGGCAGGTCGCCCAGTACTCGCTCTACTTCTGCCAGTAGGTCAGGTATGCCAGCACCAGTCATCGCCGAGACGGGGACTATCTTCGCGTCAGAAAGCGTTGTGTCTTCCAGAAGTTCCAGCACGTCCGTAGACACGAGATCGATCCAGTCTTCGTCGACCAGTTCACTCTTGGTGAGCGCGACGATGCCTCGCTTGATCTGGAGCAAGTCAAGAATCGCAAGATGCTCAACTGTCTGCGGCATAACGCCTTCATCAGCAGCGACGATCAGCAGCGCCATATCGATTCCGCCAACGCCCATAAGCATGTTCTTGATGAATCGCTCGTGGCCCGGCACGTCAACGATGCTCACTTCGCGACCGTTCGGAAGGGTCATCCATGCGAAGCCAAGCTCAATTGTCATGCCGCGTTCTTTTTCCTGACTCAACCTGTCGGGGTCGATGCCAGTTAGAACTTCGGTGAGGGTTGATTTCCCATGGTCAACGTGACCAGCAGTGCCAATTACAAACATAGTTCAGAGCAGTCTCAATCGCATAAGGAGGATGGGTGGCACGTCCGGCAAGTTGCCCCAGGAGATGTTGTTCGGGTTCCTTGTGTCAGATTCCGGAATGGATGGCTCGGCTATCGCGTCAACAGTGAAGCCTTCATTGGCCCAGGCGGTGACAAGCGTAGACATAGATCGGTGGAAGTACCACTGGGCAGCTGGCTGCCCGCCAATGCCCTCGCCTTTATACGGGTAGGAAGTGTTGTAGCGGGATATGGAGATCCGATGCTGGTGGCTCACCCGTCCATCTGCCTCACCACGCGTCGCGTGAAGCTTGAAGTCAGCAGAGTTGAAAGCCGGGTGGGTGACTGAGAATACGGCACGCCCCTTGGGCTTCAGGAGCCGTGCGAGCGTCGCAATCGGAGTGCTGATGACCGCCATATCCATAATTGCCATTGTGATGACGGAGGCATTGAATGATTGCTCACCGAGTGTAAGTAGCGAATCCATGTCAGTGGCGTTTATGACTTTGAACTCCAGTTCATCACCGTAATCCGCTGCCCGCTCCCTGGCGCGTTCGATGAACTGCTTTGAGTGGTCTATCGCCGTCACGCGCCCGCCGCGATCAGCGATCTGGCGCGCCATTCGACCGGCGCCACATGCGATGTCCAGCACCCGCTCGCCCGGCTGAACGTCTAGCAGTTCGTGGGTTGGCGGCTCAATGAGGACGGTCTGGAACTCGTTGCTATCGCCAATCTGGTCGTCCCACCATTCGGCGTTATCATCCCAAACGTCTACCGCGTCAGAGACGAGTTCCGGGAAGTCGTATGAGTGGATTTCAGGCGTGGGCATTGTTTCGCCTCAAGTTCAGTGGGCAGGTGGGGCTGAACAGTCTAACTGTCTTCGAACTACTCAAGCTCCACGAACTGAGAGAAGACCTCATTGCCAACCAGCCACTTGTCGTGCGGAATCCAGAAGCGGTCTCCTGAAGATTCAAGCAGGCCAATAGAGGTGAGTTGAGCTATCTCGTCTCGATATTTCGCGGCGAAATCGACACCAAACCGCCCGTTGATCTCTCCGGCTGAGATTCCCTCAGACAGGCGCAGCCCCATCATCAGAAAGTCTGCTGACT
>CAUZJA010000115.1:0-8943 GCA_963579925.1 Dehalococcoidia bacterium
CTTCGACTTGCCGGAGTTTGTTGAGTACCTGTTCCGGGCTATGTCCTTTTCTTGGCATTTCTGCCTCCCTTCAATACTTCCAGTATCTGATCTTTCAACTGGATACGTTTGAGGGGGTCAGGTCAGAGCCGTTCTGTCCACATACGCCGGTAGTGCTCCATCCAATCAGCCGCCTCCTTGAGAGGCTCTGTCCGTATTCGGCATGGCCGCCACTGGGCGTTTCGACTTCGCGTGACGAGTCCCGCACGCTCCAGCACTTTGATGTGCTTGGAGACCGCTGGCAGGCTCATTTCGAATGGCTCGGCCAGATCAGTCACCGACGTTTCGCCATCAGCAAGCCGCGCCAGCATCGCCCGCCTTGTGGGGTCGGCGAGCGCTGCGAATGTTGCGTCGAGTTGTGCAGTGACCATTAGATGTACTTAACCATATGATTAATTAACCGAATGGCTAAATAGTAGAACTGGATACGCGCCGCGTCAAGCACCTGGGTGGTGCGAAGTGGTGGGTGGGATCAACCTAGAGCGGCTTGACGTCCGCCAGTCGCGTCTTCGTTGCATCGTCAGCGAAGCGCTGCACCGCTTCCACATCGTTGAAGATGCCGCCTGTGCAGGTGTCGACTGTCTGCATGGCGACCAGAACTGCGGCTTCCACGTAGCTGTCGGGCGGAGGCATTGCGCCGATTGGCGTGCTGCCGCCGATCTGGCCAGGTGCGCGGCCGAAGCGGACGCCTGGTGTGTCGATGGCACCGACTGGCTTGAGGGCGTTGATCGCGATGCCGTCGCTTTCAACGTCTTTCGCCATGCCAATAGTGAGCGCTTCAATGGCAGCTTTGGTTGCGCCGTAGTGCGAGCTACGGCGGTCGGCGGCGACCGATGAGATGTTGATGATGTTGCCACTCTTCTGCTCAATCATCGCTGGCAGCACTGCGCGAGAGCAGTGGAACGGGCCGTGGACGTTGATGCGGAACTCCAACTCCCAGTGGCGGGGCTGGATGGTGTGCATGAAGCCAGGTGGCTGTACTGCAGCGTTATTCATGAGCACATCGATGCGCCCGTACTTCTCCAGGACCGTTTCCACCATGGCGTCAATAGAGTCAGTACTGGCAACGTTGCAGACCACGGGGAACGCCTCACCGCCAGCGTTAGTTATCAGCTGCGCAGTCTCGTGAATCGTGCCCGGCAGCGCCTCATTCTGCACCTGCTCGGTGCGGGCGGCGACCACAACAATCGCACCTTCTTTAGCGTACTCAGCTGCGCAGTATTGACCCAGTCCGCGGCTGGCGCCGGTGATGATCGCGATCTTGCCTTCGAGTCGTCCTGCCATGTGATTCTCCTTTGAGGTGATGGGATGGGCGTGAGCCTACCAGCGGTCGTAGTGGACTATCTCTGAGAGTGGCTTGCGGGTTACGGGGCCGAATTTGCCAGTGGGGTAGCCGACGGGGATTATCGCGTAAGGCTCCACCAGTTCAGGTAGGCCAAGGACTGCTTTTGCTGCCGGGAGATCAGAGAGACCGAGACTCGTGATGACCGCGCCAAGTCCCAGTGCGCGCGCTGCCAGCAGGAGGTTCTGCACGCCGGGATAGATCGAACTGCCAGATCCTGCGCCAGCCACCCAGGAGTCGACGTGCGCCTGCTCGAACTCAAGGCAGGGGATCAGCAGGGCGGGGACTTCGGCGAAGTGATCGCGCTGCCACATCACCGCGTTAACGGTGCCCCGCATGTCAGCGGCAACATCGTCTGGGTTGCCGATGTAGGCATCGACGGCTGTGCGATTCAGATCGGCGAGTTTCGCTTTCTGATCCGGGTCGCGCACGACTATCCAGCGGGCGTTCTGCTTATTGCTGCCGGTTGGTCCCTGGTTTGCGGCGTCCAGCAGCTGGTTGAGCAGCTCATCTGGGATGGGGTCTGACTTGAGCCGACGCATGGCGCGGGTGTTGTGGATTGCGTAGAAGAGATCAGATGCGTCTGTGGTCATTTGATGGGCCTCAAGAGTTATTGCGTGAGTGTGGGGGGGCAGGGTACAGGTTGTTCGGGGTGAGATGTTCGTACGTGCCACGAACTGGTAGCCGCCAGGCTTGCCCGGCTCTTCGCCGCGATTGGGTTGGACGATGAGTATGCAGCGGTCGCGGGAGGGCGGGGCAAGCCCCGCAGCTACCGGGGCGGGGCGTTCAGGTTGATGGGAGGTGAGTGGAGAGTTTGACGCGCCCTCACCCCAGCTCTCTCCCAAAGGAGAGGGGGTAATTCGGGAGATGGTTGCTTGACACGTTCGCGGTGCGGGCGTAATTTCCGCGCCTCAGACGCGTCGAAAATTACGTCAGGATTGTGTTCTTGAAGATCTCTGCAATTACGGTTTTACCCCTCACCAGCGAACGCCCAGAACTGAAGGTTGGTAATCCTATTCACCCTTCGTGGTGGGGCTACGATCAGGCTCTGGTGAAGGTTGATACCGATGAGGGTATTTCCGGCTGGGGTACTGCTGAGCAGCATGGTCCGCATCTGCCCGTGAAGATGGACTCATGGAGCGCTCGGTCTATCGCCCACGAAACGGCAACGCACCGACCTGACCGACTGCTCGTCATGCCATCAATCCACTATGGCTATACCACGCATGTGATGGATTTTCCTGGCTCGATCACCGTCCACCAGAGCCGGAAGCCAACGACGGACCTGCTCGTATGAGCAAATCTTTCTCGACCGGAGCATGGGCTGAGACGCTGCTTGGCGCGCCGTCAGCCACTGTTTCTGGCGACCGAATCTTCACATCGGCGCTCATGGCGCGCGATGCGACGTCCACAGAGAGCCAGGCACAGCAGGTGTTCAGGACCGTGGTCGATATTCTGCACGGGCAGGGTGCGGCGCTGTCGGATGTGATTCGCACCCGCATGTTCTACACAGATGAGGACTCCCTTGAGGTCCTCAAGATAATCCACAGTGTGGTCTTCAACTCACCAGGGCCAGTGATGACGGCCGTGCGAGTTGACTGCCTTCCGCGCGACTCGAAAGTCGCACTCGAGATTGAAGCCATCAAAGGCGGAGGTGCTGCGGCAAGGCACATCGGTATCGATGCAGAAACGTCATCGTGCCGGGCAATTCGCATTGGGGATGAGTTCTTTGGCGCTGGCTACCAGGGAGAGGCCGGGCAGTCGCATGACGCTCAGATGGACGCTACCTACGCTGCCGCATCTGCCACGCTGATTGAAGCTGGAATGTCCGAGTCCGATGTTGCTGCGACTCGTCATTATTACGCCGACTCCGTGGACGATGAGACCGACGGTACCGGCAAGAACGAGTTCATGGGACACGCCGAGCCGACGTCCGCAGGTATTTGCGTCCACGAGCCCGGCGCATCAGGGAACACGTTCTCGCTGGAGATTGAAGCCATTGCGGATGGTGAGTCACGTAAGAACTTCCGGACTGGACGAACGTTTGAAGTTGAAAACAACTACTCGCGCGCTGTGCGGGTCGGCGACGTGATTTACGTCGCTGGAACCACCTCTATCATTCCGGATGAAGTGATCCAGCATCCCGGCGAAGTGGGGCCACAGGTTGACGACACACTGGCGATCATTCGCGACGCCATCGAGCAGTTGGGTGGCGCGTGGACGGACGTCGTTCGCACGCGTACCTACATAGTTGGGGGCCTGCCAGCGCTGGACGAGGCATCGGCGCGACTGAAGGCGAATCTGGTGGGTACGGACTCCGCTGCGACGCTGATGGGAGTGCCGATACTGGGGCGACCGGGCGTGATCGTTGAAATAGAAGCAACAGCAGTTCTGGAGAAGTAGTTTTGGCGAAGATCACGATCAGGAACTGGGAAGATGTGGATCCGTACATCGGCCACGAGACAACGATCATCTGGCCAATGTATCGGGGAGTCGGAGAACCAAGCAAATCACTTGAGGAAGCGCCCATGGAGGGCATGGTGGGTTTCACTCGCCACATGATGCAAGCCGGCAAGGTTGGCGACTACCACGATCACGAGGGTCGCGAGCAGGTCTACTACTTCATCTCAGGCCACGGAAAGATGAAGCTTGACGGTGAGATTTACGACGTGCGGGAAGGCGACACAGTACACATCCCCGCAAAAATTATGCACCAGTTGATCAACGATTCAGACGACTGGATTGAGCACCTGCTGGTCACTGCAGAGACCGGGTAGCCGGGTCCGCTGACCCGTTGCGTGGGCATCCCTGCCCACCGTCTTTGCTTTCAACACCGCGGGCTTGAAGCCCGCGCGACGGGACTGCGCTACGCTGATCTGTCGCAACTCAGCCACCGATTGAGGCAAAAGGACCATAGACCGATCCTGAACGTAGGCCAATCGCTATTTCGAAGTGCGTCGGAATATTGAAACCTTAGCCAAGTTGCACGTCATCCCCGTCGTGTGGACTGGCCGGGGCGTTACGTGGTTTATCTGCGTTTCGCCCCGGTGTCATCTTGGCTGGCACCGCCCAAGCAGTTCGTAGTGCCGCTGTGCTGCCACTCTCCTGCATTATCTTTTTGACACACAGCTCACCACTGCTGATTTTGACTTTCATTCCCACTTAACAAACGTAAGTGCGAGATCTGAACCAGGAGATTTGTCAATGGCAAAAGTAAACATCGATATCGAGTACTGCGTCCCTTGCGGCTATCAGAATCTGGCAGCATGGACGGTTAGCGAAATGTTCGCCGCCGCTGGCACCGATGCAGCGATCGGTCTCACCCCGGGCGATGCTGGCGTCTACACCATCAAGGTGGACGGCGAGACCTGGTTCGACAAGGCCACCAACGACGGCAAGACCCCTCAGATCCATCAGATGAAGGACCTCAAGGCAAAGCTACGGAACTACGTCGAGGACCTGGCAGCCACTCCGGTTAGCTAGATTCGGAACGCCTGATCTTTCGAAAGGCTCGTCTTATGGCCGGGCCTTTTTAGTTCCCCGACTAGTTCCAGCGACCTCGCCCAATTCCGCGCCCCGGCAGCACGCCGGTGTGCTTCTCTTCATCGATGACCACTTGGCCGTTAACGATTACGTACGGGATGCCTTCCGGGTAGACCTTTGGGTTCTGTTTCGTAGCGCGAGTCTTCACGTTGTGCTTATCGAACACGACGATGTCTGCTTTGAAGCCGTCGCGCAGGATGCCCCGGTTTGGGATGCCCATTCGCTGTGCCGGGAACGATGTCATCTTGCGAATCGCCTCGGGCAGTCGCATTTGCTTTTCGGCACGCACGAACTCTGCCAACACGACCGGGTAGCAGCCGTATGTACGTGGATTCGGGTAGTCGCCAAACAAGATTGCGTCGGAACCGATCATGCCGTACGGGTGTGAGACGAACGCCGGTAGAGTCTGGGCGTTCGTGCCGAGACTGACGGTTGATAGCCCGAGCCCCTCCTCGTCGAGCAGATCAAAGAGCGTGTCGAATGGATCCTGCCCGCGCATGTCAGCTATCTCCGTGATGGAGTGGCCTTCGTAGCCCTTGTTGTGAGGCAGGTTGAAGTTGGTGAGCCACTGCTCATCCAGCTTCCGCCAACCGCCGTCGCCGCCCATATCGGACGCCATCGACTTACGATCTTCTGGCGATCGCAGCGCTTCTTTGAGTCGCTCCGGCCCGCCGTCCATGGTCCACTGCGGCAGCGCGATGGTGATTCGGGTGCCCGAGTACGGGTACGGATAGCAGTCGAATGTCACGTCCATGCCAGCGTCGCGCGCATCCTCAACCAGGCCAATGTAGTCCCAGTGGCTACCGACTCCCTGAGCCGACTGCCGGTAATGCGTCAGATGCACCGGCACACCGGAGTCGCGGCCGATCTCCAGCGACTCCTCCCACGGCGCGAGCAACCCCTGCGAGAGCAGGCTTGCGCGGGTGTGCGTGTGATAAAAGCCGCCGTTCTGCATGGTGACCTTGCTGAGTTCGATTAGCTCACGCGTATCGGCGTATGAACCAGGTGGATAGTCGAGCCCGGTGGAAAGACCGACTGCGCCGTCTTCCATGGCCTCGCGGACCACGGACTTCATATTCTCAAGCTCGTCTGATGTGGCGGGACGGTTGTTCCATCCCACGCCCCAGATTCGTACGGGTGAGTTGCCCAGGATCATTGCCACGTTGATGGAGACCGAGTTGTTGAATTTATCGAGAAACTCGGAAACGCTGAGCCAGTCGGCTGGCATGGGCGGCCAGCCGTTGAGGCCGCAATCCAACTCAATGAAGCGGTGCAACTCTTCCTGCGTCTTGAACGGAGCGAACGAGTTGCCGTCAATGCCGACCAGTTCAGTGGTGACACCCTGCCTGATCTTAGGCAGATGCTCAGGCTCGCCTAGCATGGCCAGCCCGGCGTGTGAGTGGACATCAACAAATCCTGGGGAGATCACATGTCCAGTAGCGTCGATCTCGCGTTTAGCGGGAATGTGGTCGTGGTCGCCGCGGTGGATCGCAACTGTATCTCCATCGACCAAGACGGTCCCAAAGAAGCCAGGGCTGCCGGTGCCATCGATTATCTCGCCATTTGAAATTTTCAGATCGAGCATCTGCCTGCCCTTGAATTAGTTAGCATGAACGGTGAACCTACCACTGTCGTCGCGAGTCAGGTAAATCCAATAGCGGATTTTGTACGAACTACTCGCAGTGAGATTAATTTACTACGCAACTTTGCGCGCGAATTATGTGTGGCCAGTATTCAGACGGTAATCGGACAGGAATGATGTTCAAGGACAAACGACCTCTTCTAGTTGGTGTTGCAATGTTGACAATATTCACTGTGGTTGCCTGTGGCAGCGATGATTCATCCGCTGCACCTATCCGGGTAGTAGGGCAAACTGCCACCGGCGCGCCGACCGCAGCGTCTGCGCTGACAACTGTTCCGGACGCCACATCAGAGCCAGTCGCCACAACCGAATTGACAGTTGCAGCGATCAGCCCAACCGCTGGCGCGGTAGGGCCCGCGACAGCCAGGTCAGTTGTGCCGAATCCCAGTGCAACGACAGTACCCGCATTGACAGCAACACCTGAGCCGGCGCCTGAAGCGACTGCTACCTCGGCACCCACTCCCGCGGCCACCAACACACCAGCGCCTATCGCCACGTCAGCTCCTGAGCCAACCACTACGCCAGCGCCAATTGCCACAGAAGAGCCGGTCGCTACAGGTGGCTCAGTGACACTCACACCGTCGCAAGACAACACGCTGTACGAGGACGCCACAGGCAGCCTGAGCAGCGGCGCAGGTACCGCGCTGTTTATCGGAGCGACCAACGGTGGTAGTGATCGTCGAGCGCTGGTGCAGTTCGATATCGCCAGCACAATCCCGGACGGGGCGACGATCAGCTCCGTGTCGCTGCTGATGACGGTGACCAAGACAATCGCAGACACTCATGACGCATCACTCCACTTGGTGTCGATGGGCTGGGGTGATGGCACATCGTCCGCCGGTGGAGGTGGCGGCGGAGGTGCAGGAGCTACCGATGGCGATGCCACGTGGACGCACGCCGTGAAGGCCGGATCAGCGTGGTCTAGTCCTGGCGGCGACTTCGAAAGTACCGCAAGCGCCACAGTGGGCGTGGCCGGGAACGGCGGATATACGTGGGAGTCGACAGATCAGCTTGTAGCCGATGTTCAAGCTTGGTTGGATGATCCCGATTCGAATTTCAGGTGGATAGTCATCGGGGACGAAAGCTCATCGAAGACCGCCAAGAGATTTGCAAGCCGCGAGGCGAGCTCCGAAAACAGACGGCCACAACTGGTCATCGAATACTCCTCTTAAGTGGAGCAGCATCAATAATCCATTCGGGACATTCTCCCGGCAGAGTTGATCATTACACGCCTTATCCGTTTTTGGCCGCATGCCACAGCACGGGACGCCGGGAGTAGTTGATGTTTCAGAAGATTATTGTTCCGCTCGATAGTTCTGATCTTTCAGAGCGGGCTCTATCAGTTGCCAGCAGTATTGCGAAGGCTGTCGGAGGCTCGGTGAGCATCTGCTCTTCCATTGATCCCAATGACCAGGCCAAGTTCAACGCCTACTGGGCGTTGGGCGGAGACATGGATAGCGGAATTGCCGCACTGCCTCCCGAGGGATTGGTACGAACTGAAGAAGAGCGACGCTCAGAGATGGAGCAGTATCTCTCAAAGATCAAAGCTGACAACGCGAACCTCTCTGGATCAGATTCGTCGGTTTTGACCGGAACCCCCGCAGATGAGATTCTGGCCTACGCTCACTCACAGAATGCCGGGCTGATTGTGATGAGTTCCCGGGGACGATCTGGAATCGTTCGAGGCGTGCTCGGCAGCGTGATAGACAAGCTGCTGCGCTCCGCAGATATCCCAGTCATCGTTGTTCCTTCAGAATATGAGGCCCACTCTGGCGAGGCGATAACCCTGATAGTGCCTCTGGATGGCTCCAAGCGATCAGAGTCTGCATTGACTGCAGCGCTTCCGCTGGCCAGCCAGATTGGAGCAACGGTCAAAGTGCTCCACTTTGTCCAGATGGAGAGCCGCTACGCCGGAATGCCGTTCAATGAGATTGGCCCAATGAAGGCAGATATAGATGACCTCACAGCACTGGCGTCCGCCTACCTGGACGATGTGTGCAAGCGGAATGAGACGGATGGCGTCACGCTTGAAGCTGAAGTGGTAATCGGCTATCCCGCCAGCCACATTTCTGAATACTCCCAAAACGTCTCGAACGGGATCGTGGTTATGACCAGCCACGGCCGATCTGGCCTTAAGCGAATGCTCATGGGCTCTGTGACGGATGCAACTCTCCGAAATTCCGACGCGCCTGTGATGGTGGTTCCGGCGATCGAAGAGTAGCCGCAAGCGGCCTTCACGTTTCATTAATCAGCCATACGATCGGCGCGGCGTTAGAATACGCTGCGCCGATCGTATGGCCGATTGACAACGTATCCAGCAGGAGATCACTCAATGAGCAAGATCGATATCATCGCCTCGCGCCACTCCGCGTTTTAC
>CAUZJA010000116.1:0-8848 GCA_963579925.1 Dehalococcoidia bacterium
AGTCATCTGCAGATGACTTCAGTGAGCCTGCCCACGATTCGTCCTGCCACGAGTGCTTGCCAGCTTCATCTGCGAGCTGCGTAACAATTGGCCCCACATCTCCAGCGATGCCCACGGCAACGGAGCGCGCTCGTCCAATGTCTGCAGGTGATGGGTCGACGAAGATGAATTTCACGTTGCTATCGAATGGTGGAGAGCCACCGTAGCCCCAAGTGTAGTCGAGCTTCTGGCCCAGCAGCAACACCACATCTGCCTCACCAATGCGCTGTGCAGCGGCGTTCAAAGGCAGGTATCCGAAGCCAGCGGAGTACTCGTGATCATCGGGGACGAGGCCACGCGCTGAGTCGATAGTAAAGATAGGAATTCGGGTTGTTTCGACCAGCCGAGTTAGCTCTTCGGCTGCTGCGGTTGCACCTGCACCGGTCCCGGCCAGGATCACTGGCTTGCTGGCTGAGCGCAGTAGTTCGATGGCATTAGCGACCTGCTCAGGGTCGCCAAAATACTTGTGGGGAGCGCCATACTCAGACGGCAGATAGCGCATCGCAACGTCCGCATCGACTTCGGCTTCCTGCAAGTCGGCGGGAATCGTCAGATGCACCGGTCCCTGTCGGCCTTCCAGTGCAGTTCGGAATGCCAGGGAAATATACTCGGGAATCCGTTCAACGGACGGGATTTCCCATGCACCTTTTGTCACTGGAGCGGCTACACCAACTTGGTCGAACTCCTGCATCGCTCCACGACCAATGTTGTGCGAGTCAGCAGACCCGGCAATGTTGACGACAGGTGCGTGTGAGTGCGTTGCGTTGGCGAGCCCCGGAATGGCGTTCGCGTGGCCCGGTGTGGTCGAGAGCGCAACACCAGCGCGATTCAGAAGGCGGGAGTATGCGTCGGCCATGTGGACGGCACCGGACTCGTGCCGGGTGTCCAGCATTCTGAACGAATCATCAGCCAGCACATCCAACAGATGTAGAAAATGGTCACCTGCAACGCCGAAGAGGGTGTCCACATCCTCGGCATGCAACGATTTTGCTATCAGGTGACTACCGGTAATCTTCGCCACTACACACTCCCAATGAAACTACGAAATCCAAAGGGCGGCAGCATAGCATGCCAGAGGCGTTTACCGGTCAAGCGTCGGGATCGTAGTCCTGATACTCAATCGAACTTTCGGGCTCTTCGGTGCGCGAAGGCCGCTTCTTGAAGAAAATGCGCCAGAAGCGATAGGTACCGCTGGTGATCCGCGCTGCGTGACCGCAAAAGTAGCGGACCACGGAGTCGTCCTCGCCGTACATCCGACCACCAGGGAACATTCCTCGGCTGTGGCGAAATGACTCCGACGGCCCGAGTGGGCGATGGTCGCGCCGCGCTGTCTCGTCATCTTTCTGTCGCTGTCTATCCTCAGCTTCTTTTTGCTTTGGATCAGCCATGTGGCCTCCCGGCTACTCCCAGATACGAACTTCGACCGTTACCTGCTTATATGGGCAGGATCTTTCGGACGATCTTAAGTGGTAAGAAAATGATCTTGAAGACGAGACCAATAATTCCCATTCGCTAACTCCCTGATTCGAGCCGTTTGTTCACGCGATGCGACGAGTGTATCTGTAGACAGGGATAAGCCAGAACAAACAGCTCGCTTTCTAAACATCTGCAATTCCCTCACCATTCCAAGCAGATCCGCCGCTCTGTTTGGGCGTGCATAGAATGTTGGTATCGCCTCACACAGCACCAAGGAGAGTTTCAAACCTCGCATGCGACCCGGCCGCCGATTTGCTATCTCCTCGATTTCCGTACTCGTGCTGCTGTTCGGTCTTTTTGCCGCTGCGACCTTGTACTACTCAGAACGCATCAACAGCGGCGGCCTGGAAGTTGATCGCAGCGCTGAAGATCATGATGTTGAGGTAATCGCCATTGATGGAGACTCGGTCACGCTCAAAGGCGGTAACCCTGCCAAACAACCGCGGGTCGTGGGCCTTGAGTGGCCCGGCGGATACGCTCGTGCGGACGGACTCGTTCCCGTCGAGGGAGACACTACGAGGCGCAATTTTGAGCTTGTCTCTGGCGATCTGTCGGTTGGGGATATGGTCCGTTACGACAAACACGCGTGGTGTTGCGATCCCGGGGCGCTGGGGCTGGAGTTTGCCAACGTTCGGCTCAACACCGAGCTGGGCGAGGTAGACGGATGGGCCGTCGATACAGGCTCCACATCATGGGTGGTGTTCATCCACGGCAAGGACTCAGACCGAACACAGGGGCTTCGACTGCTCCCAACGCTGGTTGAAGCTGGCTGGAGCGTGTTGATCACTACCTACCGTAACCACGAGGCCTCTCCAGCCGATCCCAGCAATCGCCATAACTACGGCCTCACTGAGTGGCGAGATCTTGAGACGGCGGTTCAGTTCGTACAAGACCTGGGCGCTGAGCGACTCGTGCTGGCGGGCTGGAGTATGGGCGGAGCGACATCACTGGCGTTCATGCGCGAATCGGACGTCAGTGACGATATCGACGGGCTGATTCTTGGCTCGCCGCTGTTCAGTCTCGAACGTGCGGTCGACTATGGAGCAGAGCAACTTAGTCTCCCCGGCCTCCTAACGTCATCGGCAAAATGGCTCGCCGATGTGCGATTTGGGATCGATTGGGATGCCACGGACTACATGAATGTAGCTGCTTCTCTTGATGTTACGGTGCTGATCATGCGCGGAGATGCCGATGAGACGGTTGCAGTGAATGATACCGACCTGTTCGCCGCAGGCCTTAGCGGGCGCAACGCGGTCATCACATTCGGCGGCGGACGCCACACGGCACTGTGGAACGCCAACCCTGAGCTGTTCGAGCGATCGGTAAGCGAATACCTAGAGCTGCTGCCCTAATCGTCGTTATCGGGGTCGTATACCTTGTACTGGATGCCCTCTGAACTAGAGTCGATCACATCACCGCTAGTCTGCGACTGCCTCTTCCGCTTAGACCAGACGAATTTCAAAAGCTTGAAGACGCCAATTAACACGAACATGAGCAGCTTGAACAGGCCAATGAGCGCCAGCATCGTGACGCCGCCGCTACGGTGAACCCGGCGGTTATGCTCAATCGTGGACGCCACCAGTGGGTCTCTGAACTGGTGGCCACGATTGCCACCCGGTCTGTGGTTCATGAGGAAACCTTCTCTACTTGCCTGAATTCCTGCGGCGCATGCGAACGAGATTACCGACTCGGTCGTTATTCGCTCGATCTCGCTTCGTGCTGCCTATCTTACCCTCAACATGCAGCCCGATTCTCAATACGGACCTGCTCCTCGGGTAGGGTCCGTGTTCTATATGATGCGCTCTACATCTTTGACCGCCACCACATTGCCCCTTTCAAGGACCAACCAATGCCCCTGCACCCGCAAGTCGTAGAACTGATGAACATCAGCGCTGAGCTGAATATCCCTGCCCTGTGGGAGATCAGTCCGGAGGAGTCACGACGACTCGGTAACAAGCGGCGCGAAGTGATCCAGGGCGAGTTCATCCCCGTCAGCATCGCCTACGACCGAACGATTCCCGGTCCAGCGGGAGACATCCCTGTACGCATATATGAACCCAAAGGGCCAGGCCCGTACTCCCTGCTAATGCACTTCCACGGTGGTGGTTGGGTGATTGGTGACTTGGACAGCGGCGATTCAACGTGCCGAATGCTCGCTAACGGCATCAACGCCGTTGTGGTGTCAGTCGACTATCGCATGGCACCTGAGACGAAGTTTCCGGGAGCCCCTGACGATTGCTATGCCGCCACGGAGTGGGCTGTAGCGAGCGCGGCAGCGCTCAACGTTGATGCGTCAAAGATTGCCGTTGCGGGGACGTCTGCCGGAGGAAATCTTGCTGCTGTAGTGGCGTTAATCGCCCGCGACAAGGGCGGCCCAAAGATTAGCCACCAGATCCTCTACTGCCCCGTAATCGATTACCAATTTGAGCGGGCGTCATACAACAACTTTGCAGATGACTACGGCCTCACCAAGCAGGCGATGGAGTGGTTCTGGGAGCAGTACATTGCCAAAGGCGATGACCCGCTGCATCCCTACGCCTCAGTGATTCGCGCTGATGATCTATCAGGCCTCGCAGACACCACCATCCTCGCCGCGGAGTTCGACCCGCTGGTAGATGAGGCCGTCGACTACGGCGCAGCACTCAAGGCCGCAGGAAACAACGTGGTGACTACCGTCTATGAAGGCATGATCCACGGGTTCAACGGCAACATTGGCCTGGTAGATGCAGCCCGAACCGCCAACGAAGAGGCGATAGCGCGCGTAAAGGCGTCGTTCGGGTAGTTGGCCCCAAGACCAAGAATTCCCTCACCTCAATCCTCTCCCGGTGGGAGAGGAAGCGACTTACTGCGGTCCCGGCCCCCACCATGCCGTAGTCCCACCGTCCATGAGTAGCTCAGACCCGCTGACATAGCTAGCCTCATCTGATGCCAGGAAGAGGATGCCGTTGGCTATCTCTTCCGCCCTAGCCCAGCGCCCCAGCGGTACGCGGTTGTTGCGCCACTCCGTGCCTGCTTTGTCTTCAAGCACCGGCTGAGTGAACGGCGTGACTGTCCAGCCCGGCAGTACCGTGTTCACTCGAATGTTGTCAGGGCCCAACTGCACCGCTGCTGCACGCGCAAAGTGCGTCATCCCTGCTCTTGATGTGGCGTATGCGGCGCCATAGTTACCGGTCATTTTTGCTGCCATTGAGGAGATCAACACAATCGATCCGCCGCCAGCCTCTCGCATATGTGGTGCTACGGCCCGAACGCCAAGGAACATGCCCATGTTGGTGACGTCCATCGTGAGCTTCCAGCTATCGACTTCGCCCTCTACTATCGAACCGCGGTCAATCGTTCCGGCTAGATCGATGAGAATATTCACAATTCCGAACTCTGAAACTGCCTTCGACACAGCGCTGGCCCACTGAGATTCATCAGTCACATCCAGATGGACGTAATGCGCCTCGAAGCCGTCGTCTCGCATCTGCTGGGCCGACTTCTCGCCTGCAGCGTCGTCAAGATCGCCGATGACGACCTTTCCACCGCCCTTGAGGATCTCCCACGCGGCGATTCCCCCGAAACCCATGAGATCGCCTTTGGCCGCGTGTGCGCCGCCTGCAACCAGCGCTACTTTTCCTTCAAATCTGCCACTCACGTCACTGCCTCCTGATTTCTGCTGCGCAGGTTACGGCACCTGGCAGACGAGCGAAATAGAACCGCCCGTGGCGCAATCCCACGGGCGGTCTTTTGATCTATTCGTCTAGTGACCGGAGTCAGCTAGCCACCGATTTGGCCAACCAGCTCTTCAGTGGTCTGGACTGAACTGGCCATCATTCGGAAGTTGAGGAGCGCTCCACCGTAGGCGTCGCCACCGGGCAGAACTGCCGCAGCGGTTGCATCTTTGGCAATACACACCTCAAATCCGTCTTCGAGCAGATCTCGCATGTGCGCTTCAACGCAGAGGTTGGCTGACATACCGGCGAGAATCACCTTGTCGATGCCCTGCTTCCGAAGCTGGAGTGCCAGGTCGTTGCTCTGCGGTCCGTAGACCTTGTGCGGGCTTGGGATAACGGTGCCCTCTTTTTCAATCAGGGGCTTGAGAGTCTCTTCCCAGTCGGCGCCAGAGCCGCTGAAGCCGTCGGTGTCGAGAGCACTCTGTCGATCAAACATGCCAATGGCGTGCATCATCGTCTCCAGTGCGCCACCAAACTTCCACGCATGGTCCTGTGGGTAGTAGTAGTGCGGCGAGACGAATACGCCAATACCGGCATCCTGCGATGCGCTGATCAGCGATCGCAAATTCGCTACCGTGTTGTTCTCAACAACGCTGGGACCAACGATCTCCCATGTGACGGCTGTCTCTGAGAGAAAATCTACCTGTGGGTCTGTAATTACAAGCGCCGTATTGCCCTTGGTTATCTCGAACCCAGGGTTAGGCAGAATCTGGTCGTAGTGCATAGGTGCGTCTGTCACTTGCGAACTCCCGTTACTGGCAGGCTGGCTTTAGGCCCTGCTTCGCGCCGATGATAAATGGGAGTTGCACTCTTCAACCATCCAGCCATTGACTCATGACTCCCGAACTGCGCCGCGCAACCCATCACTCAACGTGCGCGCAGCACAACTAGATGTGCCTGCACAGTAAACAATGTTTATGTACGACGCAAGTTTGATGCACCAACCCCCAAAAGGTTTCACCACTAAGGAGCTATACTCTAAATTTTCCAGTGCATTCAACCAAGTAACTCAGCTACCGACGCACTCCTACTTCCCCCGAAGGGGATATCCTGCCATGGAATGGTCTAGTCGGAGGCTAGTTTGCCTGCATATGCCCAATCAGATTGGCTCATATCGTGGAAGAGGACCTGCGTAGCCTCCGGTGGTGAGCCAACAATTTTTTCTACATCCTTCGTGAATGCCATGGCCAGCTCACGCTTCTGGTCGTCAGTTCGGCCCTCGTACAGGTAGACATGAATTGCAGGCATAATCGCTCACTCTCTTGAGACAGATAAAAGCCGCAGAAGATTGCGGCAATGGCGATTATAGATAGGTTTTGGCGTCGCTACTCAGCGTTGCTGCGGAGCTAGCGGCCCATAGCGATGCGGTCGACCAGGACCTGCGGTAGTTCCCGTTCCTTCATGCATGCGCCGCTGTGTTTCGGCGATATCATACTCCACACGGTGGAACATCACGCTGTCCGTAACCGTGTCCACAACGGCGTATGAAGCCATATTGTTGCCATCGCGCGGCTGACCAACGCTGCCCGGATTCACGAAGGCACGCCCCGATAGTTGGACCTCATCAGCATTCATTGGTAAAGAGACTACCGGGTCTTTCCCCTCTTCAAGGGTGAACACCAGAGGCAGATGTGAGTGGCCGATCACACAGTGTGCGGTATCAAAATGTTCCAGATTCGCTTCAGCTGCCTCGTACTCCATCAGGTACTCCCACACGGGATCCCGAGGGCTACCGTGGACAATCGTAAAGTCCTGGTACGTGACCGTGGTACTCAGCCCATTGAGATATTTGGTGCTCTCTGGAGTCAACACTTCTTTGGTCCACCGAATTGCTGCAGCGGCGTAAGAGTTGAATGCGTGGACGTCTATCTTCCCTACAGCCGCTAGATCATGATTGCCCGCAACCACAATGGCGGATTGCTCTCGCAGAATGTCGATGCATTCGTTTGGGCTGGGGCCGTAGCCCACCGTGTCACCCGCGACCCATACCTCGTCGAATGCGCCCAGAACGCTGGCGTGATGCAGAACCGCCTGCAGCGCAACCGCATTCGAATGTATGTCTGAGAGTAAAAGGGCTTTCAACGAGGTTTCCTCAAATTATTCACGCACCAAGTCCAACCAAATCCTATGGCACTCTACATATAATCAGAAGCGTGACAACTCCACATTCGACATCGCCAGACGAATTCGCACTAATTGACGACCTCGTTGCCGGGCTAAATCCGCCTCCTTCATCCGACCTCGTGGTGGGAATTGGAGACGATTGCTCTGCGATAAAACGCGGGCCGTTCATAGACGTCTACACCACGGACACGATGGTGGACGGCGTGCATTTCCTATCTGAGTCCGTGGACTGGGAAGATCTGGGCTGGAAGTCGATTGCAGTGAACTTGAGCGATGTGGCTTCGATGGGCGCCACTCCACTGCACACGCTGGCGACTCTGGGCATTCCGCCGGGATTTCCTGCCGATCATTTGAAGAAGCTCTACTCCGGAATTGATGCAATCACTTCTGCATTAGGTGGTCAGGTCACCGGTGGCGATATTGTCCGCGCCGACAGGCTTTTCGTTTCCGTCACAGCCGTGGGGACAATTGACACCAGAACGTCTGATTTCCCCGACCCCATGTTGCGTTCAAACGCTGTACCCGGTGATGTAATTGGCCTGACAGGCGTTGTTGGTGCGTCGGGTGCTGGGTTGCAGTTGATCAAAGCTGGACTGTCCATACCCGACTGGGCTCAAGTGCACAATCGGCCGACTCCAGCAGTAGCTGTGGGGCCCGCGCTTCGGATTGCGGGAGTGAAGTGCGCCATCGATGTGAGCGATGGGTTGGTGGCCGACCTTGGCCACATCTGCGAGCGATCAGACATCTCTGCCACAGTGGAGATGGAACTCGTGCCAGTTCCTGTGGAATTACCGTCAGCATTCCCGGATGAGTGGCAACAACTGGCACTATCTGGCGGCGAGGATTACGTGTTGCTGTTCACGTGCTCAGAGGAGCTATTCGCCCGCGCTGAATCAGCCGTTGCAACGCCTCTCACCCGCATTGGCAGGGTGATCGAACGCTCAGACTCGGCATCACATGTAACCGTTCTGGATGACTCCGGTAGAGATATCACGCCATCACAAGGCGGCTGGGATCACCTGAGTGAGTAGTACTCCCGCCGAGCTTCAATCCATCACCAGATCGGAAGACGAGACGATCGCTCTAGGCAAATCGCTGGGTAAGGAACTAATGGGTGGTGAAATTATTCTCATAACGGGGGAGCTAGGTGCCGGCAAGACACGGCTCGTACAAGGGATCGCACAGGGTCTTGGCACCGATGACAATCCGCGCAGCCCAACGTTTGTGCTGGTGAATCGGCACAACGGCCGATTGGTTCTGCACCACTGCGACCTTTATCGACTCAACTCAACGGATGAGGTTTATGACCTTGGGTTGCTTGAGCTTGCCGAGCAGGGTGATGTGCTTGCTGTTGAGTGGCCTGAACCTGGAGAAGGGGCCTTCCCTCCGGACGCGCTGCACGTCAGCATGAATCGCGGCTCTAGTGATGACGAGAGGGTAATCACGCTTTCTGGCGGTGGGCCTGATTCCGACCGTCTGGTCGAGGCATTGAG
>CAUZJA010000117.1:0-8835 GCA_963579925.1 Dehalococcoidia bacterium
CCCGATTCAAATCGGATCACGCCGAAGCCCGAGTCGATGGCATCAACCTGAACCGCCTCATTCTCAGCCTGAATGTCATCCGTACGGTGACCGTAGAACTTCTTGAGATTGGGGTGCATTTCGCGCCGGTATCGGGTGGTCTCAAATATGCTGGTCTCAGCGTAGATTCGAGTGGCATCGCCCAGGTAGAACAGCAGCAGGTCCGCCGCGTGCACACCGGCGTCGATCAGCATACCGCCACCGCGACTCTTCATCGCCCGCCACGCCGTGTTGTGCATCAGCGTATCGCCGCCGCCCAGACGCACGTCCATCGCCATGCGCGGCTCACCGATCGCCCCGTTGTCGATTAGCGCCTTTGCCAGCCGACACAGCGGATCACGTCGATAGTTCTCTGCCACAGACAGGATCTTGCCGGACTTTTCTGCCGCATCTCGCATCCGCCGTGCTGCTTTGAGCGTGATGCCGATAGGCTTCTCCGTCATCACATGCAGACCGGCCTCAAACGCCGCCTCAGCGAACGTATGGTGCATTCGGGTGTCAGTAACGATATCGAGCAGATCAAGCGGCTCTGCGGCCAGCATCTCATCAAAATCTGTGTACACCCTGGGTCGCCGTCCCAGATGCTCCTCAGCAACGTCAGCCACGTGCCGGGCAGCGGCCTCGTTCACATCACACACCGCGATCATCTCAAGCGAATCGAACTTCTTGCTGTGCTCGATAAACCCATGCAGATGCCGTAACCCCATACCGCCACAACCCACCAGTGCAATATTCAGTGCCAAAGTCAGGATCTCCTTCGATGAATTCGTACTGCGTGCATCCGGCTCACAGTATTGCGGGACATCCTACTGCGTCAGTCTTTCCCGCGGCATGTTTACGCGTGACTAAGGTCAACCGTAACGGCAGGGGTGGGTTTGAAACCCACCCCGGATCGCGATTACAATTTTTGGCCATTCCAGTTGTCGGGTGTGGCCGCGCCAAGACGGGCAGGTTTCAAACCTGCCATTACCGCGATCGGGCATGAGTGCAGATATTGGATCGATAGCGAAGAGCTAAACCGACAGCCCGCCGTCCAGGACCAGCGCCTCGCCATTCGTGAATGATGACGCGTCTGAGCACAGCCAGATCACCGCTGCTGCCACTTCCTCTACCGTTCCCAGACGCTTCATGGGCGAGAACGACGCCAGTCGCGCTTCTCTTTCAGAATCAAGCTGCGCGAGACGATCCACCATGTCGGTTTTGGTGAAGCCGGGGCAGACTGCGTTTACTCGGATTCCCTTGCTGCCGTACTCAATAGCAGCAACCTTCGTCATACCAATAACTGCATGCTTGGAGGCCGTGTACGCCGATTGTCGGAACATTCCACGTAGGCCGGCTACCGAGGCATCGTTCACGATTACGCCGTGTCCCTGCGATTGCATCTGAAGCAGCTCGTACTTCATGCAACTGAACGTGCCCACGGTGTTGACGTTGAGCACAACCTGGAACTCATCGACGGAGTATGTACTCATGGGCTGGCTGGGGCCTTCTATGCCCGCGTTGTTGAACGCGAAATCGATCCGGCCATATTCGGCGACGCAAGCATCAACCATCGCTTGAACCGAAGACTCATCAGTGACGTCAGTTGGAACTGCAAGAGCGCTGCCGCCACTTGCCTTGATCTCGCTCACCAGCGTGGCAAGCTCAGGCTCTCGTCGAGCTGCGACCACGGTAGAAGCGCCTGCTGCTGCCATTGCGAGCGCTGTGGCGCGGCCGATACCAGAACTGGCACCGGTAACCACTCCAACTTTGTCTGTCAGTTCACCGCTCATTACGCCGCCTTGAATACACCCGTTAAAACACTGCGCTTGCAGTGCAAAACGATATCACTGGTGGGGATGATCACACAGTGACTCGGGCCCGTGATGCACATGCATCGCCCATCAACCATGCCATGCCCATCCGTCGTTCTGAGGTGAGAGGCTCCGCGAACGACGTGAGAATCTCATCCTCTACGCGACATAACCCCCACTACTGTAGTCCGCCGCCGCCTCCTGGTACCTCGCGGCCAAAAAAAGAGGCTCCGGCATAACCGCCGGGGCCTCTCAATGTTTCTAGTACGAATCTACCAGCGGTCGCGTCCACCACCACCACCACCGCCGCTGTCGCCTCGTGGCTGGCGCTCACGCGCTTCGTTGGCGCTAATCTCTCGACCATCAAGCATCGTGCCGCTCAGGGCGGAGATCGCGTTGCCAGCTTCATCGTTGTCGGACATCTCGACGAAGCCGAAGCCCCGGGAGCGTCCTGACTCTCGGTCGATGATCACCTTCGCTGAGTCCACTGCACCGTGTGCAGCAAAGGCCGAGTTTAGGGAGTCATCCGTGGTGTCATAGCTGAGGTTGCCTACGTAAATGTTCAAGTACCTGCTCCTCCGCATATGGTGCGGAATCATCTATTTCGCATCACTCAGCGCTCACATCCTCACGGGGACATGCGCCGCTGAACCATGCGCTTGGCCATCACGGACGCCGTAAATCCTGTGATAGCCATCAAATCTCATTACGGCGGCAAAATTGTAACAAGTTCACCAGTCACTCGAATGGTGACGATTCTGCAGGATTCCATGAGTAGAGTGCGCTACCGAAATGATTCGTAGCGCCTTGATAGAATCAGATGCTGAGGCCGGCTGGATATCAATACGCCTATCCACCACGTGGCAACTCATGACAAAAAAACAGCCTCGGACTCATGTCCGAAGCTGTGATTATTCATTTAGCAGGCAGGATCAGTTCAGGTCTATGACCGTATCAAGCTGCGCCGGAAGTGTGCGCTGAAGGTTCAGCACCGCACCCGTTGGCGGCTTCATCTCAATGGTGAATTCAGTGTTTGAGCCCATCACCGTAGCGCCTGACTCCATTCCACCGAATGCCGAGTAGACCGTCGAAGATGCGCTGGCAATTGACGAGACTGCGTTGTTTCTGCTGAGGAGCCAGACAGTGATCTCAGCCTTCTCGTTATCTTCCAGCAAATCATCACTGTCGTTGTTGCCCAGCCAGGTTATTGACCATGGGACATCAGAAAGGTGCTGATACTTGTCTGAATACGAGATCACCGTGACAGACTCTGCGCCTGAAGAGACATCTGGATCTGTACCGGAGTTGTCTGACGAGTAGTCAGGAGTCAGGTCAACCGGCTGACCTGCAATGGCGTTGGAGACGGTAAACGTGACCTTGTAGACCGTTGATGTTGAATCAGGAAGCGTCGCTTTGTAGGCAACTATGCTTCCACGCGGCTCAATAGAGGCCTGGGCTTTCTGGATTCCGGCGTACACCGTTTCTTTGCTTCGCTCCGACGCGAAGATACCAGTCGAGAGCACTGTGAATGCAAAGGCTGATGCCACGACTACAAAAGCGATCAGGATGATCGCCGTTTCAAGGCCCGTGATGCCCCGCTGGCGATCAACTGACTTAGTAACTATTTCCATAGGTATTATTCCCTCTTCCACCACCTGAGACATTTCTCAGAGTGGTTCGGTTCGCGCTTGGCAGATCACGCAAGTCAAACGCACTGACATGATTGTCACTGTTCATGCCACCGCGGGAATAGGAGGGATTAGAGCCAATTAGGGAGGTGGTTTACCCACATACGCGCTTTCGGGAAATGCGTAGGTGGCGCCTGAAACTGCGCGTGGGATCTGCTCTAATCATCTGATTGTGGGCTTCAGGTTAGCCAGCGCCGCTTGAGAGGACGATGACTCCGAATATCAGAATTACGAGTGCCACACCGACCAGCACTTTGCCAGAATTCTCAGACATCCAGCTGGGGCCTTCATTGCCGGACGCGTTGATGCTGTAGGTGAGACGTGGCTCTACGGGGCGCTCGCGTCGTGCTGGCTTCGAGGATTGGCGATCCGGTTTCTGGTTGGACATCAGAGCCTCCCTCACCGAATCTTGGCGCAATGATCGGAATTTGCGACTTACGCTACTCAGCTACTACTGCCTTAATACTACCAAGTAGTCCTACAAGTCGCTCTATGTCAGCTTTTGGAAGTGATGGGTTTTCGAGTGCAGCCACGTTTGATTGGAGGTGTGCGGGATTCGATGTGCCGCTGAGTACTGTGGATACAGCGGGGTTGGATGCAGCGAACTTATATGCAGCGTTTGCAACGGACTCAACATCATCATGAACGAGCCAGTCCAGCGGGCCATCGTCCGGCACGGAGTCGGCGGGGATAACGCCATCGCGCTTCCATCCGGCGAATAGCTCGTGAAGGCGCTCTTCGTTTGATATGTACGTGCGAACTGCCGCCATCACAATCACGCCAGTGCCTGTTTTCTGAGCAAGTGGCAGCGCTTCACGGTTGCCCGACTGACTCAGCATGTTGTGCTTCATCATCACGACTTCCCACAGATCGGGATGATTCGTGAGGGCATGGATAATCGCCTCGTGCCATGCGTCCTGGCTGGCCCACTCACTGAAACCCCAGTGCCTCACCTTGCCCGACTGCTTCAACTCAGCCATCGCCGGTGCGTATCGGTCTACCAGCTCGTCGTAGTAACTCACATGGAGTCCATGGAACTGCATCACATCGATGTAGTCCGTCTTGAGACGTTTGAGCGCGCTATCCACGCCTTCTGTGAGATCGCCCGGCTCCTGTGGCAGTGCGAACCCATCAGGCGCGAAGTTCTCCTGAGGCCACTTGGTGGCGATCACGTAGGAATCTCTCGGAACCCCCGTCAGTGCTCGGCCCAAAATCTCCTCGGAGTCGCCGTATGCAGCAGATGAGTCAAATAGATTGATGCCGAGGTCAATCGCACCCCGGATCAACCCGTCTTGCTCGTTGGCGCTCATACCGGCCTTTTGCCCTAGTTGTCGAGCGCCACCTGTGCCAAAACTTGAGAGCGAAACGTCAATGCCTGTGTTACCGAGTTTTCGGTATTGCATCTACGAGCGATTGCTCGTTATGACGTTGTGGGCGGCCAGTGCCTCAAGTGCTCGCGGAACGTCAACCACCCACGGGCCTTCAACCGACATTCCTATCTCTACATGAAGATCTTTGAGAAGTGAAATTTCGCGCTCGCCGTCCAATGCAAGCATGCCTGGCTTCAGATCGATGGTGATCCGATCACCGGGATTGATGATGTTCCAATCGGCAACGCCAACTTCATGCACAGTGCCCGGACCGGTGGGGGCCATGACCTGTATTTCTGAGTCACCATCGCCCATCACAATGTGGAGTCCTTCAGGATCATCAAGATGTATCCGCTTGAGATGCGCTCCAATTGCAGAGATGCCGATGCAGGCCGGCTCAGCGCGGGTCAGGAAAACATCGGTTAGCGTTCCCAGATCCCACACGGCCCGAGTACCAGCGAACATCTCTCGGGAGACCGCCACGTCAACAAGCGCGATGTCTTCCAGCTTGTCATCGATGTAGATTTCCAGGCGCTTGCTGCGCGCGCATGACTCATCTCTGGTGATCTTGCCGCTTGCGACAGCGCCTGCTGCCAGTCCGGCAAGCGTTCCCTCAACAAGCTGCGGGAACACGTTGTTGGTGCCGGTTGAAATCGCAACCATAGGCACTTCACCGCCTGCGGTGGCCACGTTGCGATTCGTTCCATCGCCGCCCAGCGTCACAATTGCACCAACGCCATCTTCGACAATCGCTGCCGCCGCTCGCGCAGTGGCGCCGCCGTGTTCGGCCGGTGGCATCTTCACGTACTCAGTCGTGATGTCGTCTTCAAATTGGCGTGCAGCCGCAAACGTGAGTCCGGAAGACTCAGGCATTGCGAACACACGCTCGACACCCATCGATTTAAGACCGGCGTACACCCGTAGAAGCGTGTTCGACTTCTCCTGGTCGGACACAACGCGGCCCTGCGCTACCAGTCGGCGAATGTCTTTGCCCGCCGATGGGTTGGCGATAATGCCCACACTAATCATGGAAGCTACTCAATAGATTCGTCTCCAGTAGACTGCGGCGTTATTCAGTGATCCAACTCGGGTCTGAGAGGTATCGTGACACCGCTTGCAGGAAGTCGCCCGCGGGCGCTCCGTCCCATGCGCGATGGTCGAATGTCAGACCAAGCCACATCATCGATCGGGCTTTGACTTCGCCAGCGACGATTGCAGGCTTTTCCGCGATTCGACCAAGCCCCAGAATGCCGACTTCCGGCGGATTGAGGAGTGGGTTGAACGCGTCTACGCCGTAGTGGCCCAGGTTGGTCACGCTAAAGGTGGCGCCTGAGTAGTCGTCCACGTCCACGGAGTTATCGCGAACCCGCTTGGCGACATCGCGAACCGCCTGCGCGATTTCGAGTGCTGACTTCTTGTCAGCATCGTGGACAACCGGTACTACCAGGCCATCTTTGACCGCCATTGCGAAACCAACGTTCACCTGCTCGATCATGCGTACTTCGTCAACGTTGAAGTGCGCGTTGGCCCTTGGGTGCTCAGATAGCGCCCTGGCAACCACTCTGATTACAAGATCCTGGAATTGCGGCCGGATGCGCTCGCGTCGCCAGTCTCGTACCAGCTGCTCCACCATTGCTTGCGCGGCTGTGACATCTACCTCAGTCGTCAATGTCACCACAGGAATCTGTCCGCTCTCTGTCATGCGACGTGCGATGGTGCCGCGCAGTCCAGAGAGTTTCTCAATTTCTTTTGCCGGTGGGCCAGAGTAGGGGGCTGCTGTCGGTGCGGCCGCTGCCGCCGGTGCACTAGCGCCTGAAGCAGTGTTGCGAACATCATCTTCAGTAACTCGCCCGCGAGGGCCCGTACCAGTGACAGTGCTTAGATCGACGCCTAGCTCTTTGGCCACTCGGCGTGCAATTGGGGTCACCTGCTGTCGATCACCACCCCCGCCACCTGAAGCTGCCGCAGGGGCTGCCGTTGCAGCTGGCGCTGCCGGTGCTGCTGCGGCAGGCGGACTGCCTGATGTCAGCGGTTCCGGTAGATCTGCCTCTTCGCCCTCCGCAAGGATCACGGCCAGAACTGAGCCTGTGTCCACCACCATGCCCTCAGGCACAACGATGCGAGCCAGAATGCCTTCTTCCGCCGCTTCAACCTCAGCGTTGACCTTGGACGATTCGATTTCGACGAGAGAGTCGCCTACGGCGACCGTGTCGCCCTCGGCCTTAAGCCATTTGAGGACCAGGCCGTCGTTCATGCCCATCCCCCACTGCGGCAGAAGTACTTCGTAAGGCATCGTCACTCCCTGTGTGACCGGTTGTGGCCGCTGTGTAATTTTCAAATGAATGACGCAGATCACCACGTGATTTATATCGCCCGCCGAGTATAGCAACCGGAGGCGTATTTTCTAAGCCTCTGCCGGTTTAGATATTGGATTAGGTACCCAGGGCGATCAGAATTTTCTCACCGTTCTCAATATCTGGCGCAACTACTACGCTGACTCTGCCGCTTGCGTGGAGTTGGACCAGCGTGATGCCCTGATCACTCTGCCAGCCGAATATTTCTTCATCGTCCGCCAGTGGGGTGTAAACAAATGAACTATCGAGTGCCGCCGCCAGTATTCCTACAAATTGCGGGGCGTCAGACTCAGGGTCGTCCCATTCGATAATCGCAGCGAAGGCGCGATTCCCGTCCGGCCCATCCAGAAGTGCGAACCGGTCGCCAGCCCATCCTGATGCAGCGATTTCGGAATCAGCGCTGCTAAGTGACTCCAGCCACAGCGCAAGCGTGAACTCACCAAGGACGTTCTCGTGGAACGTCGTCCAGCCTTCGCCCAGGAAACCTGCCAGGTCTGGCAATGTGATTACGGTGGGAATTTCACCCGCCAGATACTTCTCTGGGTGGAGTATCTGCTCCGTCGAAGCCGGCAGCTTGCCATAGGCATCTAGAAGTTGCGCATCCGATAACTGTTCAACATACTCAGATCCCTCCTGATATGGGAACTCCAGCGAGCGTTGCAGGGCAAAGGGCGCGTCAGGAATGCCTGCCAGCGCTTGCGTGAGCACTTCGATGGAGCCAATGAGACGATCCACGCTCACGTTCTGCAGAAGGTATTGCGTCTGCAGGGCAGTGGCATCCCCCTCTATTAACGAGACCAGCGCCAGCTCTGCATCCCGGTTGCCCTCAACGACGTCTCGAAGTTCATCAAGGTTGAATCGATCATCCTGAACCAGATGGAAATACTCGTGGGCATACGTCACCTCTTCAAGCAGTGATAGCTCTGATGGATCGTCGTCCTCAACCACAAAGAGCCGATCTGTTTCGCTCTGGTACAGACCTACTACCTGTGTCCCGTACAAGACCTCGTATTCACCTGTGAGGTCAAGATCACCATCAACCATGCCTAAAAGCTTGAAAAGACGGTCGTCGATCTCAATTGAGGTGCGGAATTCATCACTTTGGAACGTGGCAACCAGGTGCTCTTGCAACTTTTCGCGGGGCAATAGTTGGCGGTTTACGTCACCCTCGGGCACGTACCCTCGGATCAACTCCACCGCGTCTTGAATTGCGTCGAGTTGTGGCGCAATAAATGCGGGGATCGCCATGCCACCCTCAATTGGAATGAACTCTGGAGGCGGGGTGGCAGTTTGTGTAATAGTGGGGAGCGCGGTTTTCGACTCGGGCACCGATACCCCGGTTTGCATGGGGCTTGGCTCGGGTTCGGAGGGCGATGAACTGCACGCCATCGCAACAATAGCGACGAGAAGCAGAGCAGCGGGAATTGTGGACATTCGGCTGACTGTAATCATCATTCGATAATACGCATTTTTTACGGTTGAAGGATCACTTAATGGCTGCCACAAGTCGATGTGAATGGGCTGGCGACGACCCTCTCATGATGAAGTACCACGACGAGGAGTGGGGAACACCCGTTCACGATGACCGCAC
>CAUZJA010000118.1:0-8766 GCA_963579925.1 Dehalococcoidia bacterium
CTTGGCATTTCTGCCTCCCTTCATGAGAGCCCAGTTTCCAACTTTCAACTGGACTCGTTTGAGGGGGGCAGGTCAGTTGGTGGGCGTGATCGCGGGTGGTGATCGTGCACGGGCCCCTGCCTTCGCAGGGATGGCGAATCGTTCGCGTGGTTGGCGGTTGGGGTTGGTGTGCGTGATTGCACGCTGCGTGGTCGAAGAGCGGGTCTTAGACCCGCCGCTACCGTGTGTGTGGTGGGTTGATAGGTTCGCGCTCTAATTCAGATGCGGATCCGTGTACGTGTCCAGTCCGTCGTATTGGCCGGGCTGGAGTTCGCGGAAGGTCTTCTTGTAGATCTGGAGGCGGTAGCGGCCGGAGTCCAGGAAGTAGACGCGGAATTGGTCATCGACGGTGACGCTGGTGGGGCGCCAGAACCGCTTTTCGCGGTCCAGGTCGATGATGTGGTCTCGCCACTGGAGCATGTCCGGGTTGGCCATGAGCTTGTCAGCGCCGCGCTCCGTCATTGGCGCATCACCTATGAACTGTTCGATGAACAGCCCGCGGTGGTTGTAGTGCATCCCGCGGTCGTTGCCGCGGTCGCACACGAAGATGTCGCCGTGGGCGTCTACCGCGACGTCGCTGGGGCGGTTGAGGTGACGCTCTTCGACATCGCTGGGGCCGATGATCTGCAGCAGCTCACCGGATCGCGTGAAGCGCTGGATGCGATCGTTGCGCCAGTCTGCGACAAGCAGCGTCTCGTTGACCGGGTCAAAACCGATTCCCCACGGGTGATCCATCTGTCCCGGCTCTGAGCCGACATCGCCGAATCCGCTGATGTATTTTCCGTCTGGCGTGAACTTCTGAATCTTCGAGTTGCGGGTGTTGACCACCCAGAGATTGCCATCGACAGGGTCCACGTGGATTCCGCCGGGGGCGTTGAACTGCCCCGGGCCGTCACCGGCCTCGCCCCAGTAGCCGAGCGTCTTGCCGTCTGTGGTGTAGTTCACCACCACATTGGTGTGCTCGTCCGTGCCATAGAGGTTGCCTTTGCCATCGGAGGTAAACCCCACGGGCGACGGCAGCTTCTCTTCTCCATAGACCTCCGGCTCACCATCAGGCGTGGGCCAGAAGTTTGGTTTGAAGTCATCATCAAGATCGCACACCGCGATACGGACTCGACCGCCAATCGCGCCCACGTGCTTGTTCATCACATAGATGAGGCCATCGCCGCCAAGAGCCACGTCGATTGCGCCGTAGAAGCCGTCAACCAGAAGACGCTGGCCGACTGACGTCTCGAATCGGTGCCCCATCCGGACCAGCATGGGGTAGTCGCCGCCAATTTCATTGCTGAGGGCTACTGGATCAATTTGTACTGTCTGTGGTTCTGGTGTTGTTCCGAGCATCTCAGGCTGCCCCTTCCATGATTCCCTGGAACCGCTCAAAGTTGCCGTTCACTATCTCCTCCGGCGCAATGCCGAACCAGCCCTCGAGGATAGTGGAGTAGATCCCTCGGAAGTCGTTGTTGTAGTGCATGTCACCTGACAGGTGGTCTTCCGGAGCCAGTGACGGGTATTCCGCGTACATGCCACCGTTGATGCGCTCGCCAATCAAGAATGCTCCACCGCCAGAGCCGTGGTCGGTGCCGTTGCCGTTGTCTCGGATACGACGACCAAACTCTGAGAAGACCAGCATGATCACCTCTTCACCCCGGCCATGTGCCTTGAGGTCAGCGAAGAAGTCGCTGATCGCGCGGGATGCGTCCTTGAGCAGGCCAGTGTGGGTGGCGATCTGCGCACCATGGACGTCATAGCCACCCTGCTGCGCGTAGAAGATGCGAGAACCGATGTCAGCGAGGTGGACCTGCGCGATACCGCGGAGGCTCTGGCCCAGCGGCTCATCGGCGTATTCGATATCGGACTTGTACTGTTCCGGCGCCACCGCGAGCATGTCTGCTCCAGTTAGGGCGTCGATACCGGTCTGGCCGATGTGGTTCATGATGAGGCTGGCCTCTTCGAACTCTTCCGGGACGTACATGCGGGTGAAGGCGTTGACGGCTTTGCGCTGCTTGTTACCAGAGAGCGACGTGAGCAGTCCGTAGCCCTCAAGATGCGCGACAGATATCGCCGGGGTGCCTGAAAGGTACATCGCCCGCGGCAGACCCTGCCCAAAGCTCACGCCGGTGCAGACGTTCGTCTTCTGGGGATCAAGCTCACGAATTGTGCGGCCCAGCCAACCCTCAGCGATGATTGTTGATGGCTCAGCGGTGTGCCAGATGTCCATGGAGCGGAAATGCGAGCGATCAGGCTCCGGGTAGCCAACGCCAGCGATGACGGCGACGTTGCCGTCCTGATACATATCCTTGATCTCAGGCATAGAGGGGTGGAACCCGTAGTCATGATCAACTCTCAGAACATCTTCGTCTGCGATGCCTACGGTGTTGCGGAAGTCCTTGTAGAAGGGGTTTGAGTACGGGATGAACGTGTTAAGGAAGTCGTTGCCGCCGGAAAGCTGGACTACTACCAAGATGGGGTCGCGCTTTTTGGCTTCAGTTGTCATTTTTGATTCCTTGTCTGAGAGAGCGAGCGGTAGACATGATGACTAGGCGAACTGGAATTCTTTGGAGGCCGACAGCATCTGGATGACCTGAACTGCTAGATCAGTGAACTCCGGATTGGAGGTACCACCCGAGCATGGGATATCGCCATCAAGATCGAGCTCGTCTTTCAGGACGCGTCGTGTTCGCTCTTCAAGGTTCAATTGACCAAGTTCGTAATTACAGCGATCGATGAGCTCGTCCGGTGTGAGCGTCAGGTCGGAACCCGGCAGGCGGTTGATCATCTCGATCACGCCCGGGGCTTCGAGATTGGCAAGGCGCTCAGTCGCGAAGTTCACCCTCTCTATTAAGAACGCAGAGTCGATCCACTCGTGCCCCGTGTGCCATCCCTCAACCGTTGGCGGGTTCAGCAGCTCTTGCCCCATGGCCAGGGTCGCCAACTCGAGACTGGCGAGACCGAACTCATACTCTGTGGTGTGCTGGCCAGTGAGCTTCATTACGCCCACCACATGCTCAGCAGGGCTCTTCACGCGTGCGTAGCGGGCATCTTTGAAGAAATCTGAATGGAACAGCGCCCGCATCACTTCCCGTATCTCATGGCCCGAATCGAAGTAGACGCCTGTCAGGAATTCGATAGCCGCATGATCTGGCGTATCAGAGACGAAGTAGCGGTAGATATTTTCAGCCACGAACTGACCGGTGGCTGGCTGGCGGACCACTATGTCGACAATATCGTTGCCATCAAAGTTGCCGGTCTCGCCCAGGAACGTCTTCTCTTCGTCATCGTGATCGTAGTCCCGGTAGACGAAGTTGGTGTCGTACCAGCCGTTGGGGTAGCGAGGGATGGTCTGATCGATCGTCCAGCCGGTGAACGCTCGTGCACACGCGCGCACATCGTCCTCGTTGTAGTTGCCACGCCCCATGCTGAACAGTTCCAGAAGCTCGCGCCCGAAGTTTTCATTGACCGCTTCAGAGTGGTTCGTCTGCTGATCAAGCCACCAGATCATGGCCGGGCTGTGCGACAGCTCCCACAGCATCGCCTTGAAGTTGCCCAGGCAGTTGTCTCTGAGCATCTCAAGGTGGTCGCTCATCATTGGAGAGTTGTTGACCTTGGCGCGCCCGGTGGCAAAGCGACTGTGCCACATGAGGGTCATCTTCTCTTCAAGTGGGCGCTCGGAGTTGATCATTCGATAGATCCAGCGCTTGGAGAACCACTTCACAGACTCCTCGTCTGCGTGGTCCTGGTGGAATCGCTCCAACAGATCCTCAACAGGGCGAGGCTTCTGTTCGATTGCCAACAGTTCATCGACGACGGTGTCGTAGCCGATCTCTGCCAGGCGCTCGGCTTCTCTGGTCGAAACGCTAAAGCCTGCTCGCCTCATCAAATGTGCAATAAGACCTACATCGGTCTCTACGCTGGTTGCCAATGTGTCTTCTCTTCCTTTCTTATCGACAGCCACCAGTACGTTCGCCTGAACGGCTATCAGTCCATCGCGTTCACCCTCATTCATCGAGGGATCGTGTTAGCGAGCCATTATGTACCCACTTAGCAATTTTGTGTGCAATACTGGGTCGCACAAGCTCCGGGCTGCACGCCGTTCCGAGTGAATCACGAGTAAATGGAACACTCCGGCAGAGCGCCCCAAACGTGAAAAGTCCCATTTCACTTGTAAAGCGGCACCAGAATCGACGTAGAGCGATTTTCCCTCCAAACAGACTTACCTGCTACATCGCTCACTTCACATCCTCTCCAGAGCAAAACATCAGTATTGAACTGGGAAACAACCTCAAAACAGGTGTTTTAAGGCCCTTTTCAAGGTAAAAGATGGCGCTGACCACCTGAGCCCCCTATAGCTGCGGGGTAACCACCAGAACGACTAAGTTATCGCGCCCACCAGCACCAACGATTGCAGTGCTTACGCGCCATCGGAATTGCCGCCGCATGCGACTTTCTGAATGGCACCTAGATTGCGTTATTTGCGCACTCCCAGGCAGTACGAAATGGCTTCCTACGCTCGCGCTCTTTTTCGTGGCCCGCAGCGCGCATAGCCAGCGAAGTTAATGCCGGAATGGCCTTGAAGCGCTGTCCGCGCTAAATCCCCTTCCCAATAAGCGATTCGGCCAATTCATTTCGCTATTCCGAGCGACCACCCGAGTTAATGGCGAAATAGGGGTCTAGGTGGGCCGGTATTTTCGCCTACATGGCAATCGACTACCTGGTCTGCAGTATTTTCGCTGTTTATGGCACCACACTGGAGTATACCAAATACAGAAAGTACCCAAGAAATTCGCATATTTATACTGAGATCTATTTAATACTTCCTAGTATTCTCTCAGTATACTCAAACAAATAGATTATCAACCCAAGCAAGTCGTTAATGGCCATAAGGATTGGTCACGCAATCGACCATATGGAGTTAAGTGTTTCCGCCAGTTGTCCTCGCCCCTGTGGAAATGATCTCTCCGTCGATCCTCGGACGATTTTCACGTCCAGAACGTCGAATTTTTATTAAAAACTTTAGTGTTAGTTTCTGGCTGATATCGACCGCCTTGAGAATATTGCTTATATGCCCTCCCAGAAATGTACTTTCCCCCTTGTACGAATAGTCGTCATTTAGGCTTCAAAACCCGGTTTTTACTCCTGAGAAGGCGCGTCTTCTCGGGCGGGCAGCTTGAACAGGTTTTGAGAACGATTTACCCCTGGCTCTCTCGGTCCTTCCGCGCTCATCTGAATATGGGTTCACAGGAGGCTGTGAATCTGGATTCTGAGCACGCCCCTCATTGATTCTCACAACGCGGCTCAACTGTCCTATAATCCAGCAACCAATTTCCACAGCCCTGACAGAAATCAGGACGTGGATTCGACACCCAGGTGAATCTGAATATGGGTTCGCAGACGGCTGCGAATCTGGATTCTGAGCACGCCCCCTGATTGATTCTCACAACGCGGCTCAACTGCCCTATAATCCAGCAACCAATTTCCACAGCCCTGACAGAAATCAGGACATGGATCCGACACCCAGGTGAAATGGCATATTTTCGTATGGCAACAAATATCTCCAAAGACGTGTTGATGCTCATGCTTGAACGCATGTGGCGCATACGTCATTTCGAACTGAAAGTGATTGAGGTGTACAGCGCAGGAGAGTTCGTAGGCGCAGCGCATCCTTATATAGGGGAAGAGGCTGTCGCAGTTGGCGCATGTGCTGCTCTGAATGATTCTGACTACGTTGCGGGCAACCACCGTTCACACGGTCACCCCATCGCAAAGGGTGCCGACCTTAATAAGGCGATGGCTGAGATCTACGGGCGAGTTGATGGCTATTGCAAAGGCAAAGGTGGCTCAATGCACCTTGCGGACTTCTCAGTGGGCATCCTGGGCGAATCAGGGATCCTTGGTTCCTCAGTCCCCGTGGCCACTGGCGCGGGCCTTGCAGCCAAGATTGAGGGTAAAGACTTCGTTTCCCTGGTGTTCTTTGGCGATGGCGCCTCAAACCAGGGCGCACTTCACGAATCAATGAACCTGGCCTCTGTATGGAACCTGCCGGTCATCTTTGTTTGTGAGAACAACCAGTACGCCGTGACAACGTCATACAGGGACACTGTGTCTGTAGAGCACATCTCAGATCGTGCCCAGGCTTACAACATGCCCGGCATACTGGTGGATGGGCAAGATGCCATCGCCATGTTCGAAGCGACCGCACAGGCTGTCGAGCGAGCCCGAGCAGGTGAGGGTCCCACACTCATTGAAGGACTCACCTACCGTTACGAGGACCATTCCCTGGGTCTGGACAAGATCAGGAAGTCTGAGTACCGGGAGCAGTCTGAGATTGACGAGTGGCGTAAGCGTGATCCGCTGGACATCCTGACCAAGAACATAGTCGACAGCAGCACCGCCACTCAGGAAGAGTGCGACGCGATAAGCGCCAAGGCAAGCGATGCTGTAGACGAGGCGACTGAGTTCGCTCGCAACAGTCCGTTCCCAGATGCGTCCGAGCTCTACGAAGACATGTTCTCCGGAGAGATGCCGATCCCGTGATCTTCACGCTTGCCTTTAAAGGCAGAAGAGGTAGAGGGAAAAGAGGAAACCACCTCTCCCCTACTGGAACCTACGTGTCCACTTTTATAGAAATACGAGAAACAAATAATGGCTGATAAATTTTTCATGCAGGCACTGAGCATGGGAATCGCTGAAGAGATGCGCCGTGATCAGAAAGTATTCTTCATGGGCGAGGATATCCGTGCGAGCGTCTACGGCGCTGCTGCGGGCATCTACGATGAGTTTGGCGATGACCGAGTGCTCAACACTCCTTTATCCGAGAACGGGTTCTTTGGTGCGGCCGTCGGCGCTGCAGCAGTCGGAATGCGCCCAGTTGTTGAGACGCTGACCAGCTTCATGTGGGTTGGCATGGACCAGCTGGTGTCGCAGGCCGCCAAGATGCGGTACATGTTTGGCGGTCAGGCCACCCTTCCGGTGGTTTACCGTGCCGTGATGTACTACGGCGGTAGCTCGGCTGCTCACCACTCTGACCGTTCATACCCCGTCTATATGAACATCGGCGGCCTCAAGATAGTGACCCCCGGCACCCCGGCGGATGCCAAGGGACTGATGAAGACGGCGATCCGAGACGACAACCCCGTCATCATCTTCGAAGACGGCACGCTGCTGGGTACCAGGGGCGAAGTTCCCGATGATCCAGACTTCACAGTGCCTTTTGGTGTCGCCAATATTCTCCGAGCTGGCACGGACGTCACAGTCGTTGCGATCGCTGGTTCCGTGCCTCACGCAGTTGCTGCGGCCGAAGAGATGGCCAAAGAGGGCGTGTCGGTAGAAGTCATTGACCCGCGCACGCTTGTTCCACTGGACAAGGACGCAATCCTGAACTCCATTGGCAAGACGGGCCGTCTGGTCGTTGCTGATCCTGCAGCAAAGGTTTGCAGCGCAGCCAGCGAAATCATGTCGATCGTTGGAGAAGAGGCGTTCTGGGATTTGCAGGCCCCGATGCAGAAAGTGGCCTCCAAGCAGGTTCACATCCCGTTCTCCCCTGCCCTGGAGCCGCTCGTCTACCCAACTAAAGACAGCATCATCGAGGCGATCAAGAAAACGATGAACTAGGGAATCGCCCTGGTCTGAGCTAGTAAACAAATCGGTAGGGGCAGGTTTCAGACCTGCCCCTACCCACCTATCCTCTCTTTAACTAAGGAGCCCCGATGCCCGCGCATGAAAATGTCAAAGCGCTGACCTTTGATTTGTTTGGAACCGTCCTCGACCTTGGCGGGAATCTTACTCCGTACATAGCGAAGTTCCTGGCAGCGAAGGGATCAGATGTCGACGCAGACGCGTTCTGGGCGCAGTGGCGGTATCGTCAGCGGATCGAGCAGTATCAGGACAGCCTGGTCCAGATGGGCCACAGCGGCTATCTGGAGACGGCACAGAGGGGTTTCAAGTACGTCTGCAGCCTGAACGATGTGGCTGTGAGCGCAGAAGAGGCAGATGAGTTCATGCAGGCATGGCAGAATCTGCAGCCCTTCCCGGACGTGCTACCGAATCTGCCGAAGCTGGCGTCGCGCTACAAGCTGATTGCGCTCTCCAACGGCAATCGATGGTTCCTGGATCATCTGGTGGCCAACCAGATCAAGTGGGACTTCGACGATATCATCTCCGTAGATGAGTTTGGCCGCTTCAAGCCGCACCCGTCTGTTTATCGCGGCGCTGCGCGCAATCTTGGCCTTGAAGTCGGCGAAATCATGATGATCTCGTCCAACTCATTCGATGTAATGGGCGCCCGCATGTGCGGCAACCGCGGATCATTCGTGAACCGCTATGAGCTGCCGTTTGAGGACACGACGTATGTGCCCGACTATACCGTGGCGGATTTTGGCGGCTTGGCGGCGGCTATCGTCTAGGGGCATATACGCCACTGCTCAGCCGAAGCTAGGTCGCGCATAGATGCGGTGTGGCGTGTCTGGATCCCGGAAATCTCCGCGGGCTTCCGATTCCGGGATGGCGGTTGAGTGCGCGTTTCTCGCGTTGAGTGGCTGGGGGGACCACAGCGGTAGCCATCCCAATGCCTCATGCGCAATTGAGGCTTTTGCGCTCACGGTGGAGAGGGTGGTCGTAGTGCGCCAGGCGATACGCCCTTGCCTCGGTTCGCTTATGATGCCCGGCACCATGCCGAGTGAATACCTGCAGCGTCGCATCGACAAACTTCTCGCGGAGGCTGAAGAGGCCGCT
>CAUZJA010000119.1:0-8724 GCA_963579925.1 Dehalococcoidia bacterium
GTAATGAATGGAACGGGCGCTCATTTGGGCGCCCGTTTCGCGTTTTGGGATGGGTAGGACGAAGCCATGATCGCCACACACCTATCATTTGCACCAACGCACAATGCGACCTTGTGTCATTCTGAGGCTCCGCGAAGAATCTCAGCGTCGAATGAATGGATACGCCTAGTCGAACCGCACACGGCGCATCACACTGAGATTCTTCACGGGGCCTCAGAATGACGGTTCAAAGTAGCCCTCGGCGACGATTTCACAGGGAGCTCAGGCCCCTGACATTCGCCCCTATCTCATCCACAACACGCTTGCAGCCAGCCCTCGCCAAGGCCGCCACCGCTCGGCCATTGCCTCAAGTTCATCGCCACGGACCCGATCCCGCCCAACCAACCGCCCTGCAGCGCGCTGTAGCCCGATATCCCCGGAAGGGAATGCCTCCATGTGGCCAAACACTCGAAGGGCAATCAGGTTGGACGTCCACGGGCCTATGCCGGGGACACGCTCCAACTGAGTCAGCAGTTCTGGCAACCCATCATGGGAGTAGAGATCAACAACGCCCTCAGCAACGGCTCGCGAGAACTCCGTAATCGTCCTGATCCTGGACGCTGGCATGCCGAAGTCCGTAATGTCGGCCAGAGCCAGTTCTGATGCATTTGGAAATAAATGACTCAGGTCGTATTCGCCCAATCCGGGTACGGCGCGCCCGAATTGCCGAGCGAGCTTCCCGGCAAGTTGACTTGCGGCGCTCACCGAGACCTGTTGACCAACGATTACTCTGATCGATGTTTCGAAGAGGTCCCATGGACCGATATATGGCAGTCTCTTCGACGCTTGTACTAACGGACCGATCAACTCGTCATTGGACAACGCGTCATATGCGTCCGAAGTATCGATGCTCAGGCCCAGTAGGGAGTGGACACGCCCCACGTCGTTCAGAAGTCCCGCATACGTGGGCAGGTGGGCGGTCAGCTCCAAGTGATTCCCGATGCTGCTGTGGGCGACCTCAACGACTCCGGGGAACCCGCAGTTGTCGGTGACTCGGCGGTAGATGCCATCGGATATTGACTCGACTCCGGGGATGAGGCGTGGTTCAAGGAAATTCACCGCTGCCTCAAAGTCATAGCCATCGGGAGTGGGGAGTCTCAGCTTCAGCCCACCGTCTGCCACGAGCCGGTCGCTAACCCGGCGCTTCTTGCGCAGATGTGTTGGCGTAAACCGGAACGTGCCTAGCATGACCCGATTCATATGGCGGACACTCTGGAACCCGGAAGCGAACGCCACTTCGCCCATCTTGAGATCGATCTCATCCAGCAATCGTCGGGCGAAATGAGCGCGTCGTGATTGAGCTACCTGTGCTGGTGTGGCTCCAATGTTGCGCTCAAATAGTCGTGAAAGATGTCGAGTGCTCACGCCTATTTTGGCGGCGAGGTCAAGCGTGTTATCACCGTCCATATGTCCTTCGGAGATCAGCGCCAACGCCTGTTGGACAATCTCCGGAGTGCTCCCGCCCACCAGCGTGTTCACTCGTCGGTCAGGCCGACACCGCAGACATGCGCGAAACCCTGCCGCCTCAGCAGCGAACGCAGAAGAGTACTCGGCTCGATTACCCGGCAGTGCCCGTCCTGCGCATCCCGCCCGGCAGTAGATGCCAGTTGTGAACACCGCGTTGACTGCACGCTCACCAAGCTCTGGAAGTATCATTCTGCATCGGATACGGCTTCAGATGTAGACATATTTGGACACAATGAAACCTCTCGAAACTATAGGTCCAGATATGTCCATGAAATGGCTTGATCCACGCCTAAGATTTCATCAGATGTCACACTAGTAACATTCTGGATGACCTGACAATGGCAGAACAACAACACTACAAAACCTCATTTGATAGCCCGGTTGGCAAGCTGACGCTTGTCGCCACTGATATCGGCCTTCGAGCGGTGCTATGGCCCGATGATGAGCCAAGGCGCGTCAAGCTGCCCTCTCCTATCGCTGAATCCACTGATAACCCGATTCTCACGCGCATCGTCACTCAGTTGCAGGAATACTTCGCTGGACACCGCACCGATTTCGATCTTCCGCTTGATCTCCGAGGCACGGAATTCCAGCAACTCGCGTGGCGAAGCCTGGCGTCGATCCCCTATGGCCAGACAGCTACTTATGGCGAGCAGGCTAAGCGAATCGGCCGACCAAAAGCGGTACGAGCAATTGGCGCCGCAAACGGGCGCAATCCCGTGTCGATAGTCCTGCCGTGTCACCGGGTGGTTGGCGCTGATGGCTCGCTCACCGGGTTCGCAGGTGGACTCGACGCCAAGCGCCAACTCCTCGAAATCGAAGTACAGTACTCCCGCAATCCCGTTTCATAGCAAGAGGCGTAACAAAAGGGCCACCAATGAGTACTTCTCCCGACCAGATCCGCGCCAAGGCAAAGCAGTTCCTCGCGGGTGGAACATTTGGCAATCCCACTGGCGAGTTGATTCTTGCGAAAGGCGAAGGAGGACGAGCATGGGATCCAGAAGGTCGTGAGTACATCGACTATCTGCTTGGGTCAGGGCCAATGCTCCTTGGGCACTCACATCCTGAGGTGACGCAGGCGGTGCAGGAAGCGCTTGAAGGCGGTACGACCTTTTTTGCGATGAACGACAAGGCCATTCTGCTGGCGGAGCAGATCGTAAGCGCCATTCCAAGTGCCGACAAAGTGCGCTTCACCACCACCGGTACAGAGGCCACGCTCTACGCTCTGCGACTGGCTCGCGCCGCTACCGGACGCGAGAAGATCATCAAGTTTGAGGGCGGTTATCACGGCATGCATGACTATGCGCTGATGTCACTGAAGCCCTCACGCACCGCCGACTATCCGAATCCAATCCCAGACAGCCGTGGCATCCCGAAAGCCGTTGAAGAGTCCATGCTGCTGGCGCCATATAACGATCTTGAATACGTCACGTCGCTGATTGAAGATCATCGCCACGAACTCGCAGGCGTGATCGTGGAGCCGTTTCAGCGCGTGATTCCTCCTGCGCCCGGCTTCCTTGAGGGCTTGCGCGAGGCAACTCTCACACACGATATCCCGCTCATATTCGACGAGGTTGTGACAGGCTTCAGGCTCGCGTTTGGTGGCGCTCAGGAGTACTACCGCGTCCAGCCTGACATCACTACCATCGGCAAGGTCATTGGCGGGGGATTTGCGATGGCTGCGATCACAGGAAGTGATCGTTACATGTCAGAGTTCGACCCCTCCGCATCAGATGATCCGCTGCTCCAAATCGGCACGCTCAATGGCAACCCCATCGCCGCCGCCGCCGGCCTAGCATCAATCGAAGTGTTGAAACGACCAGGTACATACGAGCGCCTCCACGAGATCAGCAACAAGATCAGCGGCGCACTTGGCTCAGCCGCGTCTGATCTGGGCATCCCTGCCCGCATTGTTGGCGACGGCCCTGTCTTCGACCTGGTCTTCACCGACAAGCCGGTCAACAACTACAGCGACATCCTGGCGTCAGACCTTAAGAAACAGGCGCAGTTCCTGATGAACCTCAGGAACCATGGCATCCTCAAAGACTCAAAGTTCTATGTGTCGATAGTGCACGACGAGGCGGATGTTGATACATCAGCGGAGGCATTCACAAGAGCGCTGGCTGACCTGAACCGCTAGGCCACCGATCCAGCGATTTCGCCGATAAATCCATCCATTATGAGAGCTACTTTGGTCAACCACCGGGCGGCGGGGATGGCTCAATGTCAGGCTAACTTACTAAGCCGCTCTGCCCAAAGTTAGACGCGACAGCCGATATGTCCAGAATATCCACGCGGCCGTCGCCGTTCATATCCACAATGCGTCCCTGCCCATCAACCCGTCCACTGATGTCCTGATCAAACGACGCTGCAACGGCGCTGATATCTCGAATGCTCACGACGCCATCACCATCCACCAGACCGGCCCTTAGCTCGACAGGTGGGAAGAACGTTGTCTGTCCATCTATCAGCAAGTTCTCAAGTTCAACTGGCACGAACCCGTCCGCTCGGACCTAGAATCGCCAGTTTCCATCATTGACGTCAATGAATTGCAAGCTCCCAAACGCCGTCATTGGAACGATCAGCGATGATGAAGCTCCGTACGCGGTGATGAGCAAAGCGTGGTTCGCAGCGAAATACGCCGCTTGGTCCGAAACACCCTGAAGTGAAACAGCCCAGGCGATAAATGGCGATCCATAAGTTGTCAACAAATCACTCACCACAACGGCCTCAGTGATTCCTATAGACAGCGGCCCGGTAACACGTGAGATATCAACAATCGTCACCGGTTCCGTCAGGCTCAGGACAAGAGGGCCGACAACTTGCGACAGATCAACAACACCCACCGCCTCAATGAGTGCGAGAGCCAGCGGCGGTGCGATCTGAATCAATTCAGCAATCGAAATAGGCTCAGTCAGATCGATCGCAAGAGGCGGGATCAACAGCGGCACTTCAGAGAGGTTGACAGCCTCCGAGAGGATAATCTCCATCGGCAAGATGGCCAACGGCGTATCGACAGAACGGACAGTCTCAGCTAACAGAAGCGCCAGAGGAGAGATCACCAGCGGCCCGTCCGTAACACTCACCCCCTCGTCGAGCGATATTCCCAGTGGTGGTGTTACTAGAGTTCCATCAGCAATACTCACCCCTTCGGAGAGTGTTATTCCCAGCGGTAGGATCAATAGTGGACTGTCCCAAACCGCTACAAGTTCACTAAGCGATATGTCCAATGGAGGGACAAGCAGCGGGTTGCCCGCGATGTTGACGGGCTCAGTAAGCGCGAGTTCCAAAGGCGGAACAGCAGCTGGGGCATCTAATACTGAGACTGACTCTGCGATATCTACCACCAGCGGTGCCGCGGACTGAGATGAGTCGCTCACCACTACGCTCTCGGTAAGAGATATTTCGAGCGGGAAGGCATTCGTAAAACGTACTGATTCCGCCAACTCTTCGGTACGTGAGAGGACGGCTGGCGGCGTTATCCGACCCCATCCTTCACAGTCCGGGCCTCGCGGACATCAATCAGAGGCGTCAGTGAGGGCGGTGACTCAATGTCGTCATTATTTTGGTCCCCATCTGCTGTGAAACCGGAATCCGCCCCGTCTTGAGCTGCTGCAATAGTTCTGTGGCCGGAGATGGCCGAAAGAATGAGTATCCATATCAAGGAAGCCCCGACCGAGAGAGGCCAAACGGAAATCGCACCGGATGCCGAGGTTCGCCCTGGGTCGGGATGGATCATTTACGAAAAACTCAGCAGCGAGATATTTGTGCTACTGAATCCCTGTGAACTGCGCTGAACATCGGGACAATCAGCTGGTGAAATATCGGGTGTGCAAAATTCCATAAAAGTAGAAACCCGATCAATACCGCCATCAGATTGGATGATTACGAACCCCGACAAACGTATTACATCATCATTGATTACTTCCACACTTAGATTATGGAAATAATTGTCAAGATTAGGACCGCCCGCCTCAATCGCACTACAAGAGACACCGATCTGGAGGGCATCACTAAAGCATGGACTCTCCCCCTGTAGTGATGTTATCCAGCACAATTCGCCATCGGCCGGAAGTGCTGCTGCTCGCCAAGAATGATGCTAGAAACTCACTTCCTCTGCTAGTTAACGCGTTTTCAAATTCCCTTCTAGTAACCAGATGCCCACTTCCATCTAATACGTCGATGGTCCAAACACCGTGCACCTTAATCGCTGCGTCGTCGTCTAACGCGCCATCTGTCGATGCGCTAACCGACTCAATCGAACTCGCCGGGCTCGCAATTACAACGGTAATTATCACCGCTAGACCGATCGCAAGAATGGAAAAAAGTGCGCCTGCAATAAGGGTTCTTTTTCGCAATTCTAATTTGACTTCTCCTGAAAAAAATGAGTAGAGGATATTCGGTATGAAGTGAGGGATCATGAGAATGTGAATTCGACAGTGATGCTCACGTATTGCCCTTGAGACACGATCTACGGGGATAAGAATTGGCTGGAAAATGCCCCATGCGCCGAACCTGCCGCAGCGAAAGGATTACTCTCGCATGCCTGAGGTGATACGGCCGGTAAGCATGAACCGCGATTTGTGATCACCGAAGTGATAGTCCCGTCGATCTGAGCGATAAAATATCCATCAAGCTGAAACACCGTGGTCCTTGCAGATTTGATAAGCGTTCCAAAGACGTCTGGTCGTGTTGGATCACTCACCTTCGGATTTGAAGCCTCGGCTATCTCACATCCCCTGTTTATGTTGTTTGAATCGTGACAGGGGCTCGGAGATCCATCCAGAGATATCGCCCATCCACCAGCTGTGTCACTTCGGGTCAGGACATCGGCCAGTCTATGTTTTCCTACAGCGGACAGAGAGTTATCAAACTCCCGATGTCTCACCAGGCTTCCATCGGACTCCCGCACATCTATCGTCCACGCGCCATGAACTTTTACATCTTCATTAAGCCCGGTTCCTTGGTCTGAGGCCAAAGCTGCAGAACTCGTATCTGCAACAGGCAGAAACGCCAGTGTCACGATCACGGAGACCGCAATCGCAGCCAGTAATCCTGCTCCGCCAAAAACTATAGCCACTCTAGAGACTCGCAAGGTGCCCTCCGTTCAGTATTTGGGTCGTTGTCGACACGTGCCAGCACAGTTGACTGTTTTCATACATAGTTCAATCCTGAAAAGTCGCCGTAGAGACGATCGTTCCATCCGGGTTTATAACTACAAGGGAGATAGTCGTTCCAACGCCAACGCTTTCGGTTGGCGGTCCGTGGGCAGGCGGGGTTTCAGGAGTTGGTAGACCAATGCGTGGCGCGACAACCTTGTCTATGGGATCAGCCGTGGGATAGAGCGAATCTGAAGGTCGAGACGAGAGTGGCAGGCTTTGAATTGCCTCTGCCGAACTGGAACTTGTCTGTCCCAGAGGAGATGCTTCGCTGGCGAGGTCATCGGACACGTTCACCAACTCGACAATCGAGGTTTCGATCTCGTCCAACTCAGACTTCGGTGGGATGACCGAAGTTGCGGCCACTTCATCCGTGGCAGGAACAGCGGCACGTGGCGGTTGTGTCGATTCAGTAGGTGCGACGTTATCGACAGTCGGGATGAGATCAATTCGCCCATCGTCACACGCGACAAATAGAACGATAGATACCGCCAAAACTAATACTCGCCACGAGGCGAGGTATTCCATGCGTGAACTCAGCGTCAGATGCTCCGGCATTCCGTGAGATACAGGCCCTTACCTTGAGCGGGACTATGTCAGCTACGAATATTTACCATCCCGTCCCGTGAGCGATCACACCACCTGCTGTACTATTCGGCCACACTTATCCATCTGAAGCCCGGGAGTCAGAACAATTACTGCAACCAAAACTACTGGCATGCCGCTATCGAAGATTAAGGTTCTGGACCTGACTCGCGTTCGGGCCGGACCGACCTGCGTTCGCCAACTGGCTGACTGGGGTGCAGATGTCATCAAGATCGAGGCGCCGCCGGACGGCAAAGAGGCTCTCGGTGGTGCGAGGCACGGATTCGATTTTCAGAATCTTCATCGCAATAAGCGGTCGCTCACGCTGAACCTCAAGGCCGGGTCAGGTAAAGAGATATTCCACAAGTTGGTGGAGCAGGCCGACGTTGTGGTTGAGAACTACCGACCCGACGTAAAGAATCGTCTGGGTGCTGACTACGAGACGCTCGAGGGCATCAACCCTCGCATAATCCTGGGCAGCATCTCCGGCTTCGGCCAGGACGGGCCGTATGCGAGCCGAGCTGGCTTTGACCAGGTTGCACAGGGCATGGGCGGTCTCATGTCGATCACTGGCGAGCCCGGTCGAGGACCGATGCGAGTCGGCATTCCCGTAGCCGACCTGACCGCAGGCTTCTTTTGCGCGCAGGGAATCTTGCTGGCGATCATCGAGCGTGAGACCTCTGGCATTGGTCAGTGGGTGAAGTCTTCGCTGCTGGAGGCGCAGATCCAGATGTTGGACTTCCAGGCCGCTCGATATCTTAAGGACGGTGAAGTGCCGGTCACGGCCGGTAATGATCATCCAACCGGGATCCCTACTGGCGTCTTCCCCACATCTGACGGCCACATCAATATCGCGGTGGCGGGCCAAGTTATTTACGAGCGATTTTGCAACGCGCTCGGTGCGCCAGAACTGATGACGGATGAACGATTTACAAGTGGCGATCTGCGATCTAAGAACCGCGTCGAGATGAACGCAGAGATCGGCAAGATCACAAGCACCAACACCAGCGAGTACTGGATCAATGTCTTCAACGAGGCAGGCTGCCCTAGTGGGCCAATAAATTCGATGGATCAGGTTTTCGCTGATCCGCAAGTCAAACATTTGGGAATGGCCGTTGAAGTCGACCACCCAACGCTGGGGAAGTTTGAGATCGTTAATCAGGCAATTAAACTCAGCCGCACACCGTCATCCATCCGCACCGCAACGCCGGAGCAGGGTGAGCACACTGATGACATTCTTGAAGAACTTGGATACACCACAGAGGAGATAAATGGCCACCACACCAACGGCGTCGTCTGATTCACCAACGCGCACGCTAGAGACCGGCACAGACAAGATGCTGGCGCACGTCAAAGATGGCGTTGGATGGATGACGTTCAACCAGCCCAACAAGCGCAATGCAGTCTCGTTCGACATGTTGACAGGCATCGCCACAATCCTCAATGATTTCTCAAGCTCTGAAGATGTGCGAGT
>CAUZJA010000120.1:0-8652 GCA_963579925.1 Dehalococcoidia bacterium
GCGGAGCGCTTTGCCTTCGGGCTTCGGATCGGGGTTGCCATCCGGGTCAACCCAGCCCAGGTAGTAGCGCAGCGTTGTGTACAGCGGAAGTTCGTGAGGCTGTAATTCTTCACGAAGCGCGGCCGCGATCAACGGCTGGTATCGCTCGAAAAACTGCGGAAGAGACGGGCCGCTCGATTTGGTGGCAGCTGTAGATTCTGAACTCATGAATGGAACGCTAGCAGCAGCCCAAAAAAAATGCCACTGAATGCCCATCGTCGTGGGCATTAACGATAACGGGCCGCCGATAACTCGGCGGCCCGTACACAAGACTCACAAGAGGAGTGAGGAGTGGTTACGCCACGCCGATCTGGATCTCTCTGGCCGCAGTCTCCTGTGACTTCGGTAGGGAGATGGTGAGAACGCCGTCGCTGTAGGAGCTCTCGATCTTGTTCGACACGACTGTGGGGGGAAGGCGAACCGATCGTTCGGACGTTCCGGTGGAGCGCTCACGCAAGAGGTAGCCACTGGCGCTGTCGGTTGTCTCTTCGTCCGAGCTGGTATCGGCCTTGATGGTGAGGAGTCGGTCTTCTACAGAGACGCGGACGTCTTCTTTCTTGAAGGCAGCGAGCGTTGCGGTCAGTTCATACGCCTCGGGGGAGTCCTGAATGTCTATTGGGATTGAATGCGCAGTTGCCTGCCGCGTTGCTGGTGCAGTTGATATACCACGCCAGTAACGATCGAAAAGGTCATCTACGCGTCGAGTGTTGTAGTTGGGCTGCCATCGTGCAAGAACCATTGTTTGAATTTCCTTAGTGCAGTTTTGGATGCTGTTTGAGTTGTTGTTGGCCATACCAGACGTAATCAGGTGGCTCATCGGTCTAACTCAAGGTAAACCTTGATAGTTAGACTGTTAACTATGCTTATATATCTGCAAGCATATTACTAGTGTCTAAGGACTAATAGAGATATACTCCATTCCATAAAGACTTATGAGCGAAAACTTCTACACCACACTTGGCGTCCCTCGTGGCGCCACCCAGAAACAGATCAAAGACGCTTACAGGCGACTTGCTCGCGAACATCACCCGGACGTAAATCCGGGTGATAGCGACGCGGAAGAGCGGTTCAAGCGCATCAATGAGGCATCTCATGTGCTCTCTGATACCCAGTTTCGCAAGGATTACGACGAGTTTGGGGCCGAGTGGGCGCATGCGGAACAATTAAGAGAAGCGGGCGCAGGTGGGCGTTTCCGGGGTGGCCACGGTGGCTTTGGGTCCAACCGTTCCAGAGGCGGTGGTTTCAAAGACATCTTCAGCCAGTTCGGCGGAGGTGGCCAACAACGTCGCCGCGAGCGTTCATCCCAGACGCTATCGATGGATATCACTCTTACCGAGGCTTACAGCGGCGCCAAACGTGTCATCTCGTATCGGCGCTCTGAAGACTGCAGCGTATGCGGAGGCGCGGGCTTCCGTGGTCAAACAGTCTGCGCCAACTGTGGCGGAACGGGCCAGACCGATCGCCCGGTAAGGCTTGAGGTGTCGATCCCAGCGGGAATCGATAACCAGGGCAAGGTGCGCGTACGTCCTGATGAGAACACAGAGATCATCGTTCAGGTGCGGATACGTACCGACAACCGATTCACGCGCACCGGCTCAGATCTTCGAACCACAGTATCCGTTCCGTACCTGGATGCAATTCTGGGTGGTGAAGCGGTCATTCCGACTATGACCGGGTCAGTGGCACTGACCATTCCGGTGAGCACTCCCAATGGAAAAGTGTTCCGGCTGGCAGGCAAGGGCATGTCCCGTCAGGGATCCAGCGAATTTGGAACGCTCTACGCAACGATATCCGTTGTTCTGCCTTCGGATCTATCGGAAGAAGAACAGAACCTTTTCGAGCAGTTGAAGACGCTTGAAACAGAACCAGCCCCGGAAACCATAAGCGAAACCATAGACGAAACCGTAGACGAGTCAGTCTCCGGATCAGCCGATTAAGTCACTATCCACGAAGTTCATCAGGATCCATCAGGAGACTCAAGTGGTATTCAGAGACGACGAGCCCTGTTACACGATTAGCGTCGTGGCACGACTGGTCGGAGTACACGCACAGACCCTGAGGACGTACGAGCGAGAAGGGCTTGTGCGCCCGACGCGGTCACGCGGAAACATCCGGCTTTTCTCCAACCAAGACGTTTCACGCATCCAAGAGATAAAGCACTGGGTTGACCAGCTGGGGTTGAACCTGGCGGGTGTAGCCACCATGACGAAGCTGCGCCTACAAGTCGCTGAGCTGCAGGGGCAGGTCAATCAACTTACTCAAGAGAACCATGATTTGAAAAGAGAACTAGTAGCCAGACGTGCCGGACCCGCTGCGCTCAGAGCCCTCTCTGACGAGATGGGAAACCGGTAGTTACTGATCCATTCCAACCTCAAATACCGAACGTAAACCAACCTAAAGCCCAGAACACTTAAGAATCGGGTAACAAAAATGGTATTCAAACAAGACGACTTCACTGCACAGGCGCTTGAGGCCTACCAGACTTCAATGTCGCTGGTGCAAGAGTTTCGGCACTCCCAGATGGATGTTGGTCACCTGTTGCTCTCGTTGCTCAGGCTGGAAGATGGCGTTCCCGCACGAGTCCTGGCCGCCGCCGGTGTAGACGCAGATGCCGTTGAGCGAAAAGTTATTACCGCACTTGAAGGTGCACCAACGCTAGGTCGACCGGTTGAGCAGATATTCGGCACCCCACTTCTCTCACATGCGCTCGCCTCAGCAAAAGAAGAGGCAGACCACCTCAAGGACGAGTTCGTTGGCTCAGAGCACCTGCTCCTGGGCATCGCCTCTGTGGGACGCGGCGACACTGCTGCGATTCTCAATGACTTCGGGGTTACCAAAGAGCGCATCTATCAGGGCCTACAGCAGATTCGCGGCGATCAGCGTGTGACCGACCGCAACGCTGAGAGCAAGTACGAAGCACTTGAGAAGTACAGCACGGACCTGACGTCGCTGGCCCGTGACGGAAAGCTTGACCCGGTTATTGGCCGGGAAGTTGAGTTGAACCTTGTCATGCAGACACTAATGCGGCGCACCAAGAACAACCCTGTTTTGATTGGTGAGCCCGGCGTCGGCAAGACGGTGATGGCTGAAGCACTTGCACAGCGAATAGTGGTGGGTGACGTGCCGGACGGGTTGAAAGACCGCAGAGTCATATCGCTAGATATCGGCTCGCTTGTGGCCGGGTCATCTATGCGCGGCGAGTTCGAGGACCGTCTCAAGACAATTCTTGATGAGGTCAGGCGTGCGCAGGGCGAGATTATTCTCTTCATTGATGAGCTGCACACAGTGGTTGGTGCGGGAGCTGCACAGGGCTCGATAGACGCCAGCAACATGATGAAGCCGGCTCTCTCACGCGGCGAACTGCAGGCAATGGGCGCAACCACGCTGGATGAGTATCGCAAGTACATAGAGTCTGACCCGGCGCTTGAGCGCAGGTTCTCGCCGGTCTACATCAATGAGCCGTCTGTAGATGACTCAATCAAGATGCTTGAGTGCTTGCGACCTCGTTATGAGCAGCACCACGGTGTCAAAGTTGACGATGAGGCCCTGAAGGCCGCAGTTCTGCTGTCACAGCGCTACATCACGGGCCGGCAGTTGCCTGACAAGGCGATCGACCTGATGGATGAGGCATCGGCCAAGATCAGGATTGAGGCTCACTCGTACCCGATTATGCTGCGTGAACAGGAAGATGAGATTCAGCGTCTCAAGGACGAGGAGTTTGCAGCGTCAGAGCAATCTGAGTACGAACTGGCAGCTCAGCGCCGAGCAGAACGGATGACTGTGGAAGACGAGTGGAATGAAGCTCGGTCGAAGTGGGTTGCTGAGCACGACGTGGATGACTCCGTAACGGAGCGTCACATTGCAGAGCAGATTTCGCTGCGAACTGGAATTCCGGTTGCTCAGCTCGTCGAAGGGGAGGCGGATCGTTTGATGGAGATGGAAGAGAAACTGCATGATCGCGTGATCGGGCAGAACACGGCCATCGGAGCTCTGTCGGATGCCATACGACGTTCGCGGTCCGGGCTAAGCGATCCCAAGCGACCCATTGGGTCATTCATATTCCTTGGGCCAACGGGGGTAGGGAAGACTGAACTGGCAAAAGCACTGGCCGGATTCCTCTTCGATGACGACGAGAACATGGTTCGAGTCGATATGTCGGAGTTCCAGGAACGCCACACGGTCTCGCGCATGATCGGGGCACCGCCCGGATACGTGGGATATGACGAAGGTGGTGGACTGACCGAGGCGGTTCGTCGACGGCCATATCAGCTTGTCTTGTTCGATGAGATCGAGAAGGCACACCCGGAAGTGTTCAACGTGATGCTGCAGTTGCTGGATGATGGTCGCTTGACTGACGGACACGGTCGAACCGTGGACTTCAGGAACACCGTTGTCATCATGACCAGCAACCTTGGTACCGCTGGCGTTTCTAAAGAGCCATTCGGTTTTGCGGGATCAAAGAAGACACGTTCAGAGAAGGATGAGATGCAGGCCACAGTGGAGGAAGCACTCAAGGGCCACTTCAGGCCTGAATTCCTGAACAGAATCGACGAGATCATTGTGTTTGACTCCCTCACGGAGGAAGACATTGAGCGCATTGTGGGGCTACTGGTTCGTGAAGTCGCGGACCGAGTTGCCGAAAAGGGCGTGAAGATTGAACTGACGCCGGAGGCTCAGAAGTGGTTGGCAGATGAAGGTTTCGACAAGGTGTACGGAGCCAGGCCGCTGCGCAGGGCCATTCAACGTCACATTGAGAACCCAATGGCAAAGAAGATCCTGTCTGGCGAATACTCCGAGGGCAATGTGGTCAACGTTGGTTTGGATGACGATGGACTCACATTTGAACTTGTAGATGAAGCAGATGAAAGCTTGGTCGGCTCGAGCGCGGACGAGCGAGAACTGATTACAGCCTAGTCCAAAATCCAAGAACGGACGGCACGGCGATTTTGCCATGCCGCCCGTTTCTGTTTAATAGGCCACCAACGCGAACTTTTCGGATGGTTATGCCTGTATCGGATTCGTGAAGATGTCCGATCAGAGGCTCTAGCTGCTTTCACGTCGGCACTAATGGCGGTAATCTTGTTCGCCTACCCCTTCCCCCTAGCAGACCGGAACATTGGAACCCATCACGCAGCACAGAGCACGGCCAACAGAGCGATCCATCCCGCTTGCTGTGCGGCTTCGTTTCTTGCCCGGTGGGATGACGATTTGGACCAGATCAGCAACGCTGATTCTGGTCCTGGCAATCATGGCTCTGGGGCTTCTGTTGTGGGTCACCGGGCAGCTATCAACTGATTCCATTGGATACCCCGGTGTCTGGCTAATCAGCTGGGTTGCTGCAAGTTCGATCATTTTTCCTATTCCGGGACTTGCTGCGTCTTGTGTTGCGGTCAGTCCGGCTGTTGGACTGAACCCGCTATACGTGGGGCTCCTTGTTGCCAGCGCAGAGGCCATTGGCGAGATGACTGGATATCTGGCAGGAGTAGCCGGAAGTCCGATTATCGAGAAAAGCCGCTTCTACCCATGGTTCAGGAAATGGGTGGATAAACGGGGCGGAAAAGCCGTGTTCTTATTCGCGATGTTGCCCATTCCATTTTTTGACTTACTTGGAATCGCGGCTGGTGCCATCGGATATCCGGCCCGCAGGTTTTTCGTACTTGTGATTCTTGGTAAATCAGTCAAAGCGACCGCTATCGCATACAGCTGCTACTTCGGCTTCACCTCCATATTCAATGTCGCAGATGCGATTTAGACTCGGGTTGATAGCAGGATGAGCGGCGGACTTGGCGTCGTAATCGTCGCGGGTGGGAGCAGTTCCCGAATGGGCGGGCTAGACAAGCTCTTTGCGCCTCTGCGTGGCCGCCCCGTTCTTGCGCACACCATCCGGGTGTTTCTGGATACCGCCGCAGTCGAGCACATTGTGGTGGTGCTCTCGGAATCAAACCTCGCCGCTGGTCAGAAGCTGGTAGACGAGTTTGGTGAGACGAATATCCACGCAGCCCTCACTGGCGGGCAGCGCCGTCAGGATTCAGCGCGTGTTGGAGTGGAGTATCTGTCGCAACTTGATGATCCTCCTGCCTATATCGCGATCCATGACGGACCACGCCCGTTCGTTGATGAGGACCTGATCAACCGAGGCCTCTCGGCGGTTATCGAAACCGGCGCAGCTGTTCCGGGCATTTTTGTCACTGACACCATCAAAGTGGTAGATGAACAGAATCTGGTGGTTGATACACCAATCAGAGACACGTTGAGAGCCGTCCAGACACCGCAAATATTCGAACGAAGTCTCATCGCACGCGTACATGCCGAGGTCAGCAGCAACGTGACGGATGACGCCATAATGGTGGAGATGGCAGGCGGAAGGGTCGCCATATTCGAAGGCTCACCGCAGAACATCAAAATCACCACGCCAGAGGATCTGCTCACAGCGGAGCAGATCCTCACAAAACTGCATCCATCCGGCGGTACCAGTGAGGATCGTCTCCGATGGGGAACCGGGTTTGACGGCCACGCGCTTAAATCCGGCGCATCTCTTCGACTGGGCGGCGTGGATATCGAATTCGATCACTCACTGGAAGGTCACAGCGATGGCGACGTGTTGATCCATGCGATCTCCAGCGCACTGCTTGGTGCAGCGAAGTTAGGCGACCTGGGAACGCATTTTCCGTCAAGTTCGCCTGAATGGAGCGGGATAGACAGTGCAGTGATTCTTGAGTCGTGTCTCGCCAAGGTCAGAGATGCGGACTGGGGAGTCGATTATGTCGATGCTACAATCGTCGCCCAGCGGCCCAGATTGGGTATCCATCTGGAACGCATGGTGCAGCGAATCGCGCAGATTCTGAGCACTGAAACCGAACGAATCAACATCAAAGTCACATCGACGGACCACGTTGGAGCAATCGGGCAGGGCGAAGGGATTGCAGCGCAAGCAATAGCAACTCTCCGCCGTCTGTCCTGAACTAAATGCAGCTTTACAATACACTCACGCGCCAGAAAGAAGAGTTCGTCCCCATAGGGGATGAGGTAACGATGTACGTCTGCGGCCTCACCGTGTATGACGACATGCACATTGGCCACGCGCTTGGCACCATCACGTTTGAAGTTCTTCACCGCTATCTTGAGTGGCGTGGCTACAAAGTGAAGCGCATTCAGAATTTCACCGATGTTGATGACAAGATCATCACGCGAGCGGCCAGGGAAGACCGGTCATCTGAGGAGCTCTCTCAGAGTTACATCGACGCGTTCTTTGACGATATGGCTGGCCTGAATGTGAAGCTCGCCACTGAATACCCGCGTGCAACGCAGACAATGGATCAGATCATCGCCGTGATCTCTGATCTCATCGAAAAGGGATACGCGTATGAGTCAGAAGGCAGCGTCTACTTCGATGTTCGCAAGGACAAGACGTACGGCGAGCTGAGTGGCCGCTCACTTGATGACATGCTTCAAGGCACCCGGTTCGACCCTGAACCCGGTAAGATCTATCCCGCCGATTTCGCGCTCTGGAAGCTCTCCAAAGAAGGGGACCCGGCCTGGGAAAGCCCCTGGAGTCAGGGTCGGCCGGGTTGGCACATCGAGTGCTCTGCAATGGCGTATGAGCACTTGGGCAATGTAATCGATATCCACGGTGGCGGGCTGGATCTGGTGTTCCCACACCATGAGAACGAGATATCTCAGTCGAAAGCGTTTACGTCGGAAGATACATTCGCCAGATTCTGGATGCACAACGGCATGTTGCGCCTCAGCGGCGAAAAGATGAGTAAGTCCATCGGCAACATCGTGCGTGTTCATGATGTGCTTGATGAGCACAGCAGCGACGCGTTCAGGCTATGGATCTACACATCTCACTACCGCAGCCCGTTGCTCTACGATCAGCAAGGGCTGGAAGTTGCAGAGCGCGCCGCTCGTCGCATTAGGACAGCACTCACGGCGCATGAAGCGACCAGCGATTATGCGCCGCTTGCGCCTGATGAGTACGAGTCAAGATTTATCGCCACCATGGACGATGACATGAACATCCCACAAGCGATGGCAGTGGTGTTCGATTTGGTCCGGGACATCAACCGTAATGCCGACGCTGGAGTGGGTGTGTCGGATGCACAGGACAAGCTGCGAGAACTTGCGTCTGTGTTGGGGCTTACTCTGGAAGAGCCAGCCTCCGAAGGCGGCGATCTGGATGAGTCAGTGATTCAGGGGCTGATTGATCAGCGCACAGAATCCAGAGCGAGCAGAGATTTCGCGGCAGCGGACAAGTTTAGAGATGAGTTGCAGGCTATGGGCGTGACGATAACCGACTCGCCGGATGGAACCACCTGGTCTCGAACCCAGGCTGAAGCCTAGCCCTCAATCCGGACTGCTACAACGGCGATCACCGTGAAGACGATAGCGATCAGGACTGTGCCACGGAATAGTGTGCGCTCAAAACCACGCCTCACTCGGAACGAGTTCTGAGCCTGACCGAAAAGTTGAGTACCAGTTCCACGCACCTGCAGCAGCACCGCAGCTATCATCACCAATCCAAGAAGGATTGTGACCCAGTTAATTACCGTTTCCATTGCTTAGAGAGCGCTCCGCAGGTAGTTCAGTCGTCTGTGTCTATAAATGGTACGC
>CAUZJA010000121.1:0-8401 GCA_963579925.1 Dehalococcoidia bacterium
GAGGGCCTCTAAGGCGTTGATGCCCCAGTTGCGGCTCTTGGAGAACGCGCCGCCCTCGTAGTTCAGGTACTCATTTGCGGGCACGTCGTACGGGAGGTTCAGAGCTTCGTCACCAGCGCCGCCCATAATCATTGCGGGCCAGAAGATCGCGTGAAATGGCGTGTTGTCTTTGCCAACGAAGTAGAACGACTTCGCCTCCGGATCGTGCCACCAGGACTTCCACGCATCTTCGTCGCCGGTGTTCTTGGCCCACTCAATCGACGCCGAAAGGTAGCCAATTACGGCTTCGAACCAGACGTAGATACGTTTGTTCTCATATCCCTCAACGTGCGGAGGTACGGATACGCCCCAGGTGATGTCGCGCGTGATCGCCCTGTCGGGCAAGTCCTCTTGCACCATGCTGAGGCTCATATTGCGAACCTGCGGCCGGAAAAACTCTTTGGATTTGATCCACTCTTCAAGTTGATCAGCAAAGGCCGAAAGCTTGAACACAAAGTGGTCTGTATCTCGAAATTCGGGAATGGAACCATCAGCGGCGCAGCGGATTCCAATGAGATCAACGGCATCAAGCGTGTTACCGCAGTTGTCACACTGATCGCCTCCAGCTTTTTCAAAGCTACAGATGGGGCAGGTGCCGACAACGAAGCGGTCGGAGAGGAATCGCTGCTCCTCCAGGCAGAACGGCATGGACTCGGTTTTCTCGTACAGGTAGCCGTTCTTCTGAAGATTTACGAATACGGCCTGCGCAACCTCTGCGTGATTGGCAGTGGCAGTGCTTGTGTACAGGTCAAACTGGACTTGAAAACGATTGATCGTCTCGACAAATAGCTCGTGATATCGGTTAGCGATCACTACTGGCTCCACGCCTTCGCGCTCAGCAGTAAGAGCGGTTGGTGTGCCGTGCATATCGCTGCCGGAAACCATCAGAACACGATTGCCGCGCAGCCGGTGATAGCGCGCAAAAATATCGGCTGGGAGGAAGGTGCCTGCGATGTGGCCGAGGTGCGGTTCGCCATTGGCGTATGGCCACGCGACAGCGACAAGAATTTGTTCTGACAAAGTTGGTCGGGCGTCTATTTCTAGCGAGCCAACACGAGCGATTCAAGTCTCGAATTCGCGCAGGCTCGCAATAGGGATTCGTTCTCGAACGAGTCTAGCACAGGGGTCTGATTTTGAGGCTCAAGAGCCTCTCGATTCAAGCTCTAACCTGTACACCCTGCTTTTGCGTTCACCGGTGAGCTCAATCACCGCTTGAACAAGCGCTCGGCCCTTGAGTCCGCGCTCCCGCTCAGTGCGGATCGATTCCACGATGTATTCGTCGGTTAGCGCAGCGGATGCCTGCGGCGCACCTTCGATCACTATTACGAACTCGCCGCGCGGCTCTTCGAAGTACTCTCGGGCTTCGGCAGCAGTGCCCCTAAAAGTCTCCTCGAACATCTTTGAGAGTTCTCTGGAGATGGATAGTTGCCGGTCTCCGAATAGTCTGGCGATGTCGCTCAATGTTTCATAGATCCGGTGTGGCGCTTCGAACACCACCGCGGTCTCGCCTCTTCCGCGTAGTTCTTCAAGTGCGGCTTCCCGCTCAGTGCCATTTCGAGGAACGAAGCCGCCAAATGAGAACGTGTCCGCCTCAAAACCGCTCACGGAGAGGGCTGCGACCACCGACGATGGGCCGGGGATCGTGATGGCATCATGTCCCCGTTTGACCGCAGCACGCACCAGCGAACCGCCCGGATCGCTGATGGCGGGTGAGCCTGCGTCCGTCACGAGCGCAGCATTGCCGTGGTCCAGCGCTGCCAGTACGCGCTCGACGGATGCATCATCGGAGTGGAGGTGGTGACTCAGCAGTTGCGGAGACGCTTTTATGTAGCTGAGCAGCTTCCGGGTAACCCGAGTGTCCTCCGCGATTACGGTGGTCACCGTCCCGAGTACATCTCGGGCACGGGGAGATAGATCGGCAAGGTTGCCAATTGGCGTTGCGACTACGTACAGGGTGCTCATATTTGAATTATATGAGGCGAGCGCACATCTGACAGTGTTCTACGGCTGCTGGTTGCTGTACGATTTTGCACGCTCAAGTAAACATCACATCAGTTGGAGGACAGGGCGAAGCGCATGGCGGAGGTCAGTACCGGGAATCGGTTTGTGTGCAGCGTTTGCGGTGCAGAGTTCATTGTCACCAAGGGCGGAAACGCCTCAATCACGTGCGACGGCCAGCCCGTTGATCCGAAATAGCGGGAGATCCTGATGGCGAACCAACTTGGCAAAAGATACGAGTGCAGCGTCTGTGAGACGACCATCCTCTGCACGAAGGCGGGCGAAGGCGAACTGACCTGTCACGACCAGCCCATGGAGATCCAGGCAGCCCGCAAACTGCCGTCTTCAGACTAGGCTGACGTTTCGGCTGATTGGGCCCACGCCTTCTGCCGCTCACCGTCTGATAGCTCCGAGATAGGCGTGTCGCCTGCAGTGTTCTCAGCCTCTTCCACTCGATCACGGAATTGCAGCGCGTAGCGTTTCAGCGCAGTTTCGGGATCGACGCCGATCTCGCGCAGATCAGCGATGGCTTCGAACAGGAATTCGCCTACGGCTTGTTCCTGAGCTGCCTGTTCGGTCGATGTGGTGACCGTATCCACCAATTCTGATGGCAAGTGGCCTTTATCTTCGCCCCGCCACTCAACTTTTGCTCGTTCGACGCGGTTCTGAAGCTCGGCGGCGTATGAGAGCGCGGGCATCGCCTTCGGCACGGCATCGGCGATTCGGCGAATACCACCCTTCTCTTTGCGTTTGAGCTGATCCCAATTCTGCAACACGTCTTCAGCAGTCTCAGCCTCCGTATCGCCGAACACATGCGGATGGCGGCCGATCATCTTCGCGGCGGCGGAGTAGACGATATCGCCCAATTCAAACTCACCCGCAGCCTTCGCCATCTCAGCGTGGAAGAGCACATGGACCAGTAAGTCGCCCAACTCCTCCGTCATGCCCTTCGGATCATCTGCATCGATCGCTTCGATCAGTTCGTATGTCTCTTCAAGAAGATACTTTCGGAGCGTGGAGTGCGTCTGTTCCCGATCCCAGGGGCATCCTTCCGGTGCGAGCAGCGTTTCAACGACGGCAACAAGATCATCGAAGTTCTGGGATGCCTGTTGGGGATCGGTCATTCATATACCCTCGTAGTGCAGCAATTTCAGTTGAGCGGAGTTTTCAAAAATCGGACAGTCGGACAGGATGAAGCAGAGGCGCTAGTAATGCCAACCACGCCAACCACGATTATGGCACTCCGAGCCAGATTGCGAGATATCACGGTACTCTGGGTTGCCGGTGCAGTCCTTGCCGGGATTGCGCTCCCCCTGTTTCTGATAACCGGGAACGTGCGGGTGATCACGGACTCATCGTGGCTCTACGAGTACGACTTCAATCGCTACAGCATTGAGCGCCGCACAGGACTTCCACGGGAAGAGCTTCGCCGAGCGACTGATGATGTTGTTGAATACTTCAACGACGATCGTGAGTTCCTGGAAACGCAGGTCAACTTTGGTAGCGGCGATGTAGCCCTCTACGAACAGCGCGAGATCCTGCACATGCGAGACGTCAAAGACCTGATGCTGTTTGTGAACAACGTTGAGCGTGTCACATTCGGTTTCTTGCTCTTTTTCATGCTTGCCGGGGTGTTCATCAAAGGCTGGCAGTTCACTGGATTACTGATGCGAATGATGATCGGCGGGGGAGCCGGCACGCTGATAACTGTCGTTGCGGTGGGCATCGCGACGGCCATCAGCTTCGATGCCGTGTTCACCCAGTTCCACCTGATCAGCTTCGCAAATGATCTGTGGCTGTTGGACCCGCGCAGCAGCTATCTACTCAGGATTTTTCCCGAAGGATTCTTCCTGGATGCCACGCTGATGATCGCCGGTATGACCGTTGTGGAGTTTGCCGTGTTGTTTGGGATCGTCTGGGTGTTTGCGATGCGGAACGTGAGGCGGTCTTCTGAGGTCGAAGACGATTAGCCAGCGTCTCGCCACTTTTCTACTACCGCAGGCAACTCCGTCAGGTCGTCGATAGCGTAGTCAGGCGGGATCGCCGGATCGCTGGTGTCGTAGCCCTTGATCCAGACTGTGGACATTCCCACGCGATTTGCTCCCATCACATCGGAATGGAGTTGATCTCCAACGTGGAGTGCGTTCGCAGGTTCGCTTTGAATTTCATCCAACGTCATGTGGAAAATGCTGGGAGTCGGTTTGGCTACGCATGCCTCGTTGGAGAACGTGGTTACGTCGAAGTATTCAAGCCAGCCCAGTTCTGCGAACCACCGGCGATACATGTTGGCTGATGTGAAGCCTGTATTTGAGATCAGCGCGACCTTCAAACCTTCGCTCTTGAGGTGCTTAAGCAGGCCGAGTGAATATTCGTGCACGTCGGGCGGAGAGTGGATGAACGGCTCATCCGCGGCCGCAATTATCCGGTCCGCGTCTTCGTCTGGCAGCTGGTCAAACAGCTTTGGGTGCATGTGGTCTACAACCTGCCGAATCCAAAGCTCAAACGTCCGGTCCACGCCGTTGCGGTGAGCATGATCGGTATCGGCTCTCGCAGCGGCGAACGCAGCAGTAATCTGCTCCTCAGTCGCGGGATGGCCTGCCGCTTCCATGGCGGCCGTCATCTGTTCAACCCTGAGCACGTTCCGATTTGTGGAGCGATTGGACGTCGTCGGGACATCCACGATCAAGGTCAACCAGAGGTCGAGGGTTACTGTGTCGCGTGTTGCCATTAGTACTGCACCAGTGCTTGAACATTATCGTGAGCCAGAACGTCTCGGCCCGAAAGGAACAACAGTTCGATGGCGAAGGAGTAACCGATGACGTTTGCTCCCAGCTCTCGCACTAGCTTCCCGGCGGCAGCGGCGGAGCCACCTGTGGCCAGAAGGTCATCGATCACCAGAACATTCATGTCAGGCTCAAGCGCATTCACTCTGGCTTCCAGCCTGCTGCTGCCGTATTCGAGGTCGTAATCGACGCCAATTGTCTCCGGCGGCAACTTGCCCTGCTTGCGAATGGGCACGAATGGCACGCCAAGCTCGAGGGCAACAGGTGCGCCAAATATGAAGCCGCGAGCATCAATTCCAGCGATCGCGTCGATACTTTGGCCAGCGAACGGCGCTGACAACTGCTCTATCGCGTATCGGAACGCCGGTGGGTGGGTCAGAAGCGGCGTGATGTCGCGGAATAAAATTCCCGGCTGCGGGTAGTCCGGAACGTCACGTATCCAATCTTTCAGGTCCACGGTGTGGTGTGCTCTCGGGTTACTGGCTTTGGTTAGGCGGCTACATCACCAGTGTACGCGGGCTTGATGATCGAGCACGTGATTAGCGGCACCGTTGATATGTCGTAAGGCACGAGCGGTCGTCGTTGACTCGACTCCTACCCCAAGAACAAGTCCGTACCCGGGTAGAAGTCCGTCCAGGCGAACCAGAATGAGGGTGTGGAATGGACCCGCTCAAGGTGTTGACCTGAATGTGGTCCTTCGAAAGCGGTCCCTGTAAACGCAATCCATTTAGAACCAGACTCTCGATCGATCAGGATATCCTGATCGTCTTCCCGTGCAAGTTCAAACGTGAGTTCCTGACCATCGACGGTGCTCTTGAAGGCAAAAGCGGTGTCTGCCGTATCGTCAAAATAGACCACCGACGGCTCGCCGAGGATATCGTCGTTGACCACCCGCGCTGCCGCCAGTACCTCGAATGGATACGCTTTTGCGCCCTCCTCAAATCCAACCCCAAGGATCAGGTCTTTGTTGCGGAGGCGGTCGTCTGAGTTGCTCTGACCAATCACCCCCGTGGCGGGGTTGGAATCGTAGTAGCTCTCATATGAGTCTCTTCCGTAGAAGCCGTTGCCCTTGTCCAGCGCAAGTGTGTCCGGGTGCTCTTCTACCCACCGCTCCCACGTGGTCATCGTCAGCGGAATCGGCTCAAGGAACTCACCCAGGAGGTCGCCTCGAACGGCCTGTCCCAGGAACAGACTCCACAGTGTGCCGGTCTAATGGTCGTACATCACCAGCGCGTTCATGATCAGCTTTCCGGAAACGCCAAATGTGTGTTCCAGCCCGTTGATCTCTCTGGCATACCCGATGCCAGTAAAGCAAAGCGGTCACCTGGTGACCGCAACTGGTATTCCTCCCACCGTATCGTTCACGACCTCGTGTCGACTCAACATGGGCACGGAGTAGGCGCGTGCATCGCCGTTTATTTCGATACCCAGGATCTTCTCGTCAGACCGATATAACGACGATCGCTGATCAGGATCAGAAGCTTCTGCGGCAGATATGAACTGAGGATTGAAGATCGCCGGGATTGCGTCGTATGGCAGCAGTGTCACGATCTCAAGTTCGCGACCTGTCACGTCAGAATCAGCGCCCGTGCTGCCCCCTGATGATGGAACTATCACCGTCTGACGTTGCTGACCCAGCCCGAATAGCCGGGTCTGCCAGGCGAACGCGAATAGCGTCAGGAGGATGATCGAGCTGAGAAGGATCACTTGCGCGGGTTTGATGGCTTTCGATTTCATTAAATAAGGCATCCAGAGGACGATTGAATTGGATTGCCTCCGCGCAGGCGTTCGTAATTACTTAGATGTGCGCAGATGCGGCTCGGCGCGACTGCCGGAGGCCCGCGCCCGGCTACTAGCCCAGGAAAAGATCGGTAGCCGGGTAAAAATCGGTCCAGGCGAACCAAAACGACGCCGTGGAGTGGACGCGCTCAAGGTTCTGCTCTTCAAACGGGCCTTCAAACGCGGTTCCTGTGAACGCAATCCACTTCGAACCAGACTCTCGATCGATCAGAATGTCCTGATCATTGTCGAGCACAAGGTCAAACGTGAGTTCCTAGCCATCGACGATGCTTTTGAAGACAAAAGCGGTATCTGCTGTATCGTCAAAATAGACCACTGAAGGCTCACCGAGGATATCGTCGTGGATCACCCGCGCCGCGGCAAGAACCTCAAACGGATACGCCTTCGCTCCCTCTTCAAATCCCACGCCAAGAACCAGATCTTTGTTGCGGAGACGATCATCAGAGTTGCTCTGGCCGATCACGTCGGTGGCGAGGTTATTGCGATAGTAACTCTCGTATGAGTCTGAGGTGTAGCGGCCATTGACCTTCTCCAACGCAATGGTGTCTGGATGCTCTTCGACCCAGCGCTCCCACGTGGTCATCGTTAGCGGTATCGGCTCAAGAGACTCGCCCAGAAGGTCACAGCGGACGGCCTGCTGGTCGTACATCACCAGCGCGTTCATGATCAGCTTTCCGGAGACGCCAAACGTGTGCTCCAGGCCATTGATCTGTCTGGCATACCCGATGCCAGTGAAGCAGAGTGGTCACCACGTGATCGCGACCGGTATCCCTCCTACTGTGTCGTTTACAACCTCGTGTCGACTCAATATGGGAACCGAATAGGCCCGCGCATCACCATTGATTTCGATGCCCAGTATCTTTTCGTCGGGTCGATACGGCGCGGATCGTCCATCAGGATCAGATGCCTCGGCGGCTGATACAAACTGAGGATCAAATATTGCGGGGATGGCGTCGTATCCCAACACCGTGACAATCTCAAACTCGCGAGATGCACTGGCATCCGCGCCGTTGGAGATCCCACCCATCGATGGGACGATTACCGTTTCACGTTCCACGCCCAGTCCGAATAGACGGGCTTGCCATGCAAACGCGAGCAGCGCAACCAGGGTCAGGGATACAAGAAGAAGAACCTGAAAAGGTCTTGAGGAATTCGGGTTCATGAAATAGACAGTCCAGGGAATAGTCGAGTCGGAACGCTTCCGGTGAATCGGATCGCTTCCGCGCAGGTGTTTATGGATACTTAGATGTACGCAGATGCGGCTCGGCGCGACCGCCGGCGGGCATGGCAACACCAACTGGACTTATACTCCGAGTCCGTCGAACGCAGATGACTACCCCCGGAGACTTTGAATCCGACTTTCTCAACTCACACTGTCTAACTTCCGAAACTTCGAGGCCGCGCAGGCTGATCTGGCACCTGGTCTGACCGTGATCCAGGGCCTGAATGGTCAGGGCAAGTCAAACTTGCTCGAGGCCGTCTACATGCTTTCGGTGGCCAAATCGCCACGCGCTTCCCAAGATCGCCAACTGATCGGGTGGGAACTGCTTGCATCCGGTGGGCACGCGCAGATTCTTGGCGTGGCAAAGGACGCTGAGCAGACATGCAAGATCCAGGTCGACTTTGAAGTCGGTGCTGGTATGCAAATGGCCGACGTTGATGCCAGCGGAAACGCGTCAGTGCAAAAGTCGCTACGGGTGAACGGCATCAAACGCACCGCCAGTGAATTTGTGGGCACGTTCAACGTTGTTGCGTTCGCGGTAGAAGACATTGAACTTGTG
>CAUZJA010000122.1:0-8323 GCA_963579925.1 Dehalococcoidia bacterium
TTCGCCCCAGCGTGCCTTCAATGTCCTCACCTGCGCCGCCAACTGGAGACGCCGCGCCAATATTCGTAGAGTTCGCCATTGCCGCCAGCCCACCGGCAACGGTAATGAATGTACCTGCGCTGGCGGCTCGGGCGCCCGACGGACCAATAAACGTCACGATCGGAGTCTCTGACGCCAGCATGTCCGCGACAATTTCCCGCGTGGACTCAAGTAATCCACCTGGAGTATTGATTCGCAGAATTAGAAGAGCGACGTCATCACTCTGGGCATCGTCGATGACTCGTGTGAGATAACGAGCCATGACGGGGTCAATCGCGCCATCTACATCGGCCACGATGACTTTTGGGGAGATCGATTGAGCGTGCACCGAATCGGAAAAGATCAGCCACTGCCCTGCCATTCCAAGCGCGAGCAGAATCACAGCCGCCAGCAGAATCGGCCGCCGAACCACCATCTGAACAGACAGGTCGGTCATCGCCACTAGAACCCTCAATTCACCCACATGGTAACCGGAAGGCGATTACGACGACGCGAGGAGTCTGCGTAACTCAAGCTCAAGTGCGGTGATCACCGCATCATCGAATATTGTCGCGTCGATGACACGAACATCATCTGCGAGATGCAGGGAATCGTACCGGCCGCTGCGGATAATCTCAGCGAGCTCATCGGCATCTGTTTCCATTCCACTGGAGTGGCCTGCATGGCGGTCTATCGCTTCCCTGGCGACGTACCTCGCGGCCAGAACATCGGCTGACCCTGTGCAATGAATCTCAAATACAACTGCGGGATGCCGTTCAAGTATTTCTTGAAAACGGGTTCTGGATGATTCAGCCCAGAACGCTGCTTCCGCGATGATCGGCTTCCCAACGCGCAGCTGATCCTCGATGAGAGCGTACGTGAGATCGAACGCCGCCCGACCAAGCTTCTGGCTCCACTCTCTGGTGGACCAACCCACGCTATCGAACAGACGCTCCTTGATGTCATCCTTGGCGATCAGCGGGAGGCTAAGGGACTCAGAAAGACGCCGAGCAATCGTCGATTTGCCGGTGGCAGGCGGCCCGGTGATCAGGATGAGCAATGGCGCAGTCATGAGATCAAAGGTACTAGACGTCAGCGCCATCGTACCGGGCAATCTCTACGAATGCCGCCTCGTCATCAGACCAGGCGTACAGCGCCGCTTCGCGCACTGCCTCGCCATCGATGCCAACTACCAGCTGCTGGACGGGGTATGACGGGCCATCACCCCAGGGGCTCGTGGCGACAGTGCGGTCGGTTTCAGACAGATACGCCATTCCGTTGGGGTGCGAGTGGTATATCAACTTTGCAGGACGTCCTGTATCGATGCTTCGGGCCAGCTCAAGCAGATCTTCATCTTTGAAAACGTAGGCAGTCTCAGGGGGTCGTCCAGCCACAGTGGGATGGCCACCCAGCGCTTGAACGTTCTCGCATGGTCTGATCTCATCGACGGCACTGCCGTCAGCATCACCCCACATCCAGCCACAGGACTCCGAAGGATAGGCCGTACGTGCCTCAGAGAAGGCCGCCAGCAGCAATTCACGTGGGATATCCAGTGCCGTGGGCAATGCGTCGCTCATTAGGCTTCAGCCCCTGCGCCTGTTGCCCATGAGCCTTGCGCCATATAGCCGCCGTCAACGTTGAGGAACGTTCCGGTCATGAAAGACGCCTTGTCGCTGGCCAGGAACATGACTGCATTGGCAATGTCCAATCCAGTGCCAACACGTCCCATCGGATGATCCTTGCCGTACTCTGCAACACGTGCGGCCACATCATCCTCATCGTGCGAGCCGAGTTCCTCCCTGGCAACGGCGCGGACCATCTCCGTGTCGATGGTTCCAGGGCAGATGGCCACTACTCGAATATTCTCAGCAGCGTAGTCCAGCGACATCTGTCGGGTGAGCGAAAGGTCGCCGCCTTTGGAAGCCGCGTAAGCAGGCACACCGGGCATCGACTGCTGCCCTTGCACTGATGCGTTGTTAATGATTACACCACCGCCACGCTTTCGCATCTCGGGGATGGAGTACTTCGCCATGAGAAATCGGCTCTTGAGGTTCACACCAATGATGCGGTCCCACAGCTCTTCAGAAGTGCCTTCTACGTTGGTGTAGGAGTCGGCCGGCTGGATGCCAACGTTGTTGAACAGCACGTCAACACCGCCAAACGCCCCCGCTGCTTCCCGCACCACGCGCTGACACGCAGCATCCTGTGAGACATCCGCGTGGATGAAGAGGCCCTCTGTCCCTGCCGCAGACATTCTCTCCAACGTGGAGGCGGCTGCGATCTCGTTGATATCAGCGATTGTGACATTCGCACCAGCTCGTGCGAACTCGACTGCGGTGTCCCCGCCCATTCCAAGCGCACCACCGGTGATGATCACGGACTTCCCGTCAAACTCTCCCACTTAAGTCACCTCTCCTGTTGCATGTGTCATATTGCTGTAATTGTGCGTGCCTGGTTTTCAGTTGCCCGACTGGCAGAGTCTTACCAGATGCTCCAGCCGCCGTCGACAATCAGGTTGTGCCCCGTGATCCACTTGCCGGCGTCAGACGCCAGAAGCGCCACGGCGCCCTTCAAATCATCAGGCGTGCCGATGACACCAGTCGCGTTCGCGTTCCGCGCTCGCTCGTTCATTGCGGGGTCGTTTCCGGGCCTTGGGATCTGACCGGGGCTTATGCAGTTTGCTGTAATTCCACGGGTTCCCAACTCTGAAGCCAGCCCCCTGGTGAGATTGATGATCGCCGCCTTGGCAGCCTGATACGGCGGCCCGGAGCGCTTGAACTTCAGGCCCTCGTAGAACGCCGGGTTGGACGTAAGCGAGCCGTGAATTGACGATACTGTGATGATCCGGCCGTAACCTGCAGGAATCATATGACGAGCAGCCGCCTGGGCGCAGATGTAGGTGCTAGTGGCGTTCATATCCATGGTTTTTCGGAACTCATCGATACTGGCATCTGGGATGTAACTGGTGGTCGCTGAACCTCCAGCATTGCAAACCATAACGTCAATATGGCCGTGTTCAGCAACCACAGAGTCGACCATCGCGTTGACCGCGTCTTCGTCCGTCACATCGCACTGATAAGGCTCAACGGCGAGGCCCCTATCCCGGAGGGTGCTGGCCTCCGACTCAAGCAACTCTTTACGGCGGCTTGCGATCACCACACTGGCACCAAGTTCTGCCAGCGAGGTAGCCATTGCACGGCCCAGATGCGTGCCGCCGCCGGTGACGATGGCAACTCGGCCCGTCATATCGAACATGTTTTGAACAGTGGTCGATGCTGTTTCAGTGCTCATGGGGCCTCAAATGGTGTGCTCAGGGTTATCGTGCGCTCGACGTTGTCGTACCAGCCCTGCGGCCGGTAGCCGGATGTGTGCATGTAGCACTTGATGTTCGCCACATTGCTCCCGTGGGCGAGAGTGATGACGCGGCTCATTGGGATGTTGCGACGGCCGTGATATTTGCTGAGCGCTGCCACGTTCATAAACGTGGTGCCGCCCCAGGCCTGCTCGATATGCGATCGGCCACTGACGACGTCATCCGGGAATGTGTGCGTGTGAGCGCCAAGCCACATGTCCAGCGCTCCGGGATTATCGTCGAGAAGCGACTCAATCTTGCCGGTATCTGGCTCATCGCCCACAAAGTGGACGTACGAAGCCCCGATTGGAGCTCCGAATTCGAATCTCCCGTGGTATCCAAGATCAACGCCCTCCCAGTCGCCTGAGCCAACGGTAGTTTCCTTCACCATGTGGTGGTGGCCGGAGAATGCGATCTGGTCCTGACTGTTATGCAAATTTTTCTTTAGCCAGTCGAACGTGTCCAGCGAAATCGAGCCTGCGGGGTATCCGCCGTGGTCTCCGCGACCAACGGGCGGCGGATAGTCGTTGCGGTCTGCCATCATCAGAAACTTCAGATTCCCCACTTCAAACGAGTAGTGCTCCCAGTTTCCGTCGATGGCATACGGGCGCTTGCCGTTATCGACGGTTGATGAGGCTTTGCTCTCCCCTGCTGGGTCGATGTATTTCCGATGCCACCACTGGGTATCGTACTTATCATCTGCGTCAGCATTGGTCGCATCGTGGTTGCCGATGACGTTGTACACCTGTTCACGATCGTGATCGCGCAACTCACCAATCTGCTCCACCCAGAGGCGGCCTTCATCATCATTTGGCAACACCTGCGAACCTGAGTCGTCGCCAAGATCTACCGCCATGTCCCAGTGGAATCCCGGGCTGTTGGGATCACGACCTTCCGACTGCGCAATCGCATCTGCCAGGCTAGATCTTCCATAGGTGATATCAGTACCAACATGAGGGTCGCTGAATGCCCAGATCGTGAATTGCTTGTCTGATGACATCTAGTTCTCCACTTCCATGGCGAGGTCTTCAATAACCTGAGCATTAGGAATCTCATTGAACACAGCCGGGGCGATCTTGATCTTGGCGTCCCTGTTGCCGCTGCCAAGGATTATCCACTCGCACTCCATTACCCGGGCGTCCACGTACATGGGAACCTCCGGCGGAATGCCAAACGGCGTCACTCCACCAACCTTCATCCCCGTCAGCTCCATCATCTGACCCGCGCTGGCAAACGAGACACGGGATACTTCCATCAGGTTCTTCACGCGCCGATTCACGTCCAATCTTGTTGTGGCCAGCACTACAGCGCCTGAGAACACTTTAGGGCCCCGCTTTGATGCAACGATCAGCGTGTTGGCGGCCTGATCAAGTGGATAGCCGTATTCCCGACAGAAATCGGCAGTATCTGCCAGATCCGGGTCGATCTCGACAACTTCAAAATTTGTTTCAACAGTCGAAAGGAATGAGGCGACCTGCGGGTCCACTTTTTGAAGATCAACCATCTCAGTCTGACCTCACTGCCCTGGGCATTGCGCCCCGAGTTGTTATCTTGATTCTGTTTTCGCACGAGTACTCTCGACGATCGGCACCGACTATCCGAACGCGCGTTTTCCAACGCCCGCCTGACGTTGCAACTGACGAGAGACTTCCGGTCGCCAAATCCACCTCAAAGCTATCGTCTGATCCGGCGCGGAGCATCTGCCTTCCGCCAAACGGCTTAGAAGACTGAATGATCTCCCTTTTAGAGCCGGATTCATCCCTCCCCCGCCATATCAGTTCAGCGGAGGCAGCGAGAATCTCAAAGCGGTCTCTGGTGACAATCTGCACCGCCATTTCCACCACATCGTTAGAACCGTATTCTCTCGACGCGAACAGGACGTGTATTCGAACTGAATCGAACAGTTTTGTGATGGTTCGCAATCCTGGCATGATCGGCTCCGCTGAGGGGTTGAGGTAGACGGCAGACTATAAGGCAAACCTCCGTGCAGAACCAACCCATTGTGACCAGCTATTGCGGCCGGGCGGTCACCGTCTCGGCAGATCGCGTCAGTCCGGAGTCGGTAAATCCCCCCACTGCGATCACGTCGCCGTTATCCATGATCATGACAGTGTGGCCAAATCGCGCCTGCCTGAGGTTTCCGGCCGGACCCCAGGAGTCGGTCTGCCAATCGTAGGCCTCGGAGCTCCTGATTATCCCGTCATCCCCAATCCCACCGGACACGTGAAAGTAGGAATTTGCCAGTTGCATGCCTTGATGGCGGGTCCGCGTCTCATTCATCGATGCGGCCTGAGTCCACTCGCCGGTCTCGGGATCATAAATCTCTACGCTGGAGAGGTATATGACTTCCCATCCCCCTACGATGATAACTCTGCCATCTGGCATCAATCCGGCAGAGTGTTCAAACCTGGATTGCGCGAGCGGAGCCACTTCGGTCCATTCGTCGGTTGCAGGATCAAATACCTCAACGGATGCGAGCCGCACATCACCAATCCCCTCCCCGCCGACGGCGAGTACCCGTCCATCAGGGAGAACTGTCAGCGAATGATCGAATCGGGCGACGTTCAAGTCCCCCACAGAGCGCCACTCGTCTGAATCAGGATCGTAGATCTCTGAGCTAGCCAGTGGGTCGCCAGCCCATCCTCCTGCAACCAGAATTCCGCCATTGTGAAGCGTCACAGCTTTGTGGGCCACTCGTGTAACCGACATAGGTGCGGGCTGTATCCACAGATCGGCCGCCAGATCGTATCTGAGCGTACTTCGGAACGCCGCAAAATCGGCACCCCATCCGCCGGTGATGAGCACATCCCCATTGCTCAGCGCATTTGCGGTGTGCAGGTAGCGACCGAACTCCATTTCTGCAGATGGCTGCCACTCACCGGTGCTGGCATCGTAGATTTGAGAGCCAACCGAGGGGTTTCCGTCAGAATCTTTGCCACCCACCAGGAGCGCCTTCCCCCCGGGCAACGGGCTGATAGACATGAAATCCAGCACCGAGGCGATCGGCTGGATACCGGACCACTCGCCCGGTGGGTCTCCAATATCGATATCCAGTACATTTTCCGGCGTTGACACTGACGGATCTGGCGTTGAGATTGGTCTTGGGGTAGCGGTTGGCTGAGGTGTTGCCGTCGGGAGTGGCGTTGATGTGGGGGCAGGTAGTGCCGTGGGAGTAGGAGTTGGAACCCTGGAGAGCGCAGTTGCAGCCGCCGCCGCCAGAACGGCCTCTCTAGTAGACGATGTGCCGGATGTGTCTGCTCCTCCACTGCTGCAAGCAAACGCTAGCAGCGCCGTTATTGGAAGAGCTATTTTCAAGAAGTAATTCACTTTATTGATGAGTCATCTGCTCCGGCGTGAGGGGATGTGGCTCCGGCTCTATGATGAGGTTTATCAGTCCAGAGTTGACCAGTGCTACTGCGTTCACCAAATGTAACGCTGCGAGGGCCAATGGCGGACCTATCAGCGCCAGAATAAGTGCCTCCCAGAGCTCTTCAACCAGCCAGAATCCAAGATCTATATCTGTGAGATTTATCAACAGAGGTGCAGCGGTAACCATACTTGCCACCCCAAGAGCAGAAACGGTCACAACAAACGAGATTGCCCCAACGGGGAATCGGCCGATCAAGTAGAGAATCGTGAGCCAGGTTCTTGGGCTTTTGAGATGCGCCTTCACCATACTTACAGCGTCATCTGAATCAGACTTCGGCGTAACTATGGGTTTGATATCAGTCCTGAGAAGAAGAATTGCTGCCTCTCGCTCAATTCCAAACAGGATCCATACGCCAGTAGCCAGACCTCCCAGAACAATCAAACCGATGCCCACCGGGGCCAGAGCAATCGACAACACAAGAGCTGTGAGTGTGAATGTTGTGACAAACAGGCTCAGCGGGAGGCCAATTAGCAAGTAGAAAATCCGCGAGTACGTCCTGGACCGGAAGGCCACAGCGTACAGGGAGTTCAACTGAAATCCACCGTTCGTCGAAGGCGTTTCAAATGTGTCTCCCGCAGGGGAATAGATGGACGTGGATTCTTGAGTCTGATTTGTCACGCAAATTAGTATACGGACGAGAGGGCGTAGAAAACCTCATTACACGGGGCTACGCTGGCGCATGTGTGGGTTCCACCCTACTGATTGCACTAAATACGGATGATGTGCCCTGATCCGCAACCTAATCTGGACTTATACACAGCAAGTTCTCGGAACCCGGGGACCAATCCAGATTACGAACCGCATCATCCGCCTCGCATCGCCATTCTCATTGCGAATCAGGCCAGTCGCCCCGCACAATCGTTGATGACTCGTTCACGATGGACACAATTGCGCCAACGATATCTGCCGTCACACCGATTGATGGAGACTTTGTCTTCCCTTCCAACGTAGAAGTCTCATTTACCGTGGATGACGTTGGGGCGGGAATCAACACCGAAAGAATCGAGCTTCATCTGGACAACGACAAGGATGGTGTAACGGTTGATGACACGGATATGTTCGCTATTCCTGCGGCAGATGTGACCACGATCGGTGGCTCCCAGATAATCAACATACCCATGCCAAATCTTGGCGCAGATGGAACCGCCTCCTGGTTTGTGAAGATATTCGATATTGCAGGCAACAGCACTCGATCAGACGCAGATCTATCTACCGATGGCGATCAGGATGGGATCGTCATTATTGACACTCTGCCTCCTCGCATTATTTCAGCTGTGGCGGGAGAGCGATTTGATGATGAAAGCGAGGAGATCGTGGTGGATCAGGCTGAGTGGGTCCACATCACTTTTGATGAAGACATAGTCCCGGAGTCAGTCGTTCCAGTCCTCGTGTCGGTGAACGGCAGGCAGGCTGACTTAGCCATCACGCCTGCGGCTATGCCCGCTTCTCTTTTCTTGCACGTGCCGAAGCTACAAGGCAACCCCGACGAATTGGACCTGGGAGCTGGCACCGTTCAGGACCCA
>CAUZJA010000123.1:0-8312 GCA_963579925.1 Dehalococcoidia bacterium
CAATTCCGTTGGACCCGTACGCTCGGTATCCATCTGAGTTCCTCTATCTGGAAGATGATCACGACGACACTGAGAAAACCTTCCTTGGTGAGACCGGCAACTTCAACGGCGAAGACATCATCGCCATCATCGTAAAGCAGCCAGCTGCCGCTAAGTTCCTTTCACGGCACCTCTACAACTTCTTTGTTGCGGATGAGCCTCAGGTTCCGGCCTGGGACAACGTGCCACCTCAGGATCCTGAGGCGATCGAGATCCTGGTGAAGGCCTACTTTGACTCCAACGGTGAAATCACAGCCATGCTGCGAGCGCTGTTCAACTCAGACTTCTTCAAAGCCTCTTCCTTCAAGAAGGTGAAGAGCCCAACAGAACTTGTGGTTGGAACCGTGAAGATTGCCGGCGGGATGAAATTCCCGGAGCCAGGTCACACCGGCATGGCAGCCGCCACCGCAGCAATGGGGCAGGGACTTCAGTTGCCTCCTACTGTTGAAGGTTGGCACACGGGCAAAGAGTGGATTGATGGTGGCACGCTTACTGAGCGAGTGAACTTTGCCGTCAACCAGCTCTCTGACACTTCTGCTGACAGCACGAAGTGGATCATCGATCATCTGGTGGCTGCCGGCGGGTCCGCATCGCCGACACAGCTGGTTGACGCCTGCGTGACAGCCACAGGCTGCTCCAACGTGACCGATGAAACTCGCAGCGCCCTCGTTGAAGCCGCCACCTCAGAAGGTGAGCTTAGTTTCGATACCGAGGCAGACACAGAGGTCAGCGCTACAAGGATTGCCGCAACGCTGCAGTCCATCGTTTCTTCAATCGAATACCAGTTCGCCTAAATAGTCAGTTCAGCCGAAAAGCCTGATACAGATGGAGCATGGACTAAAAATAAAATGGTAACCACAAACGGCAAAGCACCCACGCTCGTAGTCGTCCAGCTTGCTGGCGGTAACGACTTCATGAATACTGTAATCCCATACCAAAACGGGCTGTATTACGATTACCGTCCAACCGTAAAAGTTGCGGAAGAGACGGTTCTGCCAATCAACGATGAACTTGCGTTCAACCCCAACGTAGCGCCGCTGAAAGAGCTCTACGACGCCGGTGATATGGCGATCATTCAGGGCGTTGGCTACGAGAACTCCAGCCGCTCACATTTCCGCGGGATGGACATCTGGCACACATGTGAGCCAGATGTGGTCGCGACTGAAGGCTGGGTTGGTAAGGCGATTCGGGAACTTGACCCAAACTCAGACAACTCCCTGACGGCCATCAACTTTGGACGTGGCTTGCCGCGCTCAATGGTGGCGGAAAACGCAACTGCGACGTCCATTGGTGATCTGGACACATACGGCCTGATGACCGGTGTGCAGGCGGAGCAGCAGCGTGCACAGGCTCTCGACGTGTTCCAGCGCATCTACACACCCGCCCTTGGAACTGGCCCAGTGCAGGAATACCTCGCCCGTACCGGCGTTGATGTTCTTCGTGGAGCAGAGATCCTCAAGAACGGCATCGCTCCATACACATCGAACGTTGAGTATGCTGACAACCCAATTGCGAAGAGCCTCCGCGACGTGGCCCGCGTTCACATTGCCGATCTGGGCACCCGGATCTTCTACGCGCACCATGGCGGATATGACACCCATGCCAACGAAGTTCCAACTCACCCGAAGCTCCTGACAGACCTGTCGGGCGCAATCAGTGATTTCTTCAAGGATATCCGCAATCACAATGCATCAGAAAACGTGGTGATGCTCGTCTTCACTGAGTTTGGTAGAAGAGTGCAGGATAACCACAGCGGAACCGACCATGGCGCAGGTGGCGGATCATTTGTCATAGGAGACAGGGTCAACGGTGGACTCCACGCCGCGTACCCATCGTTAGAGCAGAGTGATTTGGAGTTTGGTGATCTACGCCACACTTACGACTTCCGGGGACTGTATGCCACCTTGTTGGAGCAGTGGATGGGTGTTGAATCTACTGATATTGTTGGCGGTAAGTACGAACAGCTTCCACTCGTGTCCCCAGCCGCTTAGTTGGTCAGGGTCTCAGGCGCCATGAACTTCAGAAAAGAGGTCAGCAATGACTAGACCACATGCGTTATTGAGGGTTGGGGTCACCTATGAGAAGACTCTGGGTATGAGGCGCCTCACCAACACACCGATTGATCTGGCGATAGGCAAAGACGGCGATCTCCATATCCTTAGCCGGAGTGATGAGCTGACGTTTATCAGGCGTCTCTCATATAGCGACGATGATCTGGGAGCGGTCAACCTGGTTGGCGGTGGCGGTCAGGTGGGAGGCACGTCCAAGACGGACGGCCACTTTGTCTGGCCAGCGGCGCTGATCATGGATAAAGATGAGAATCTCTGGGTGTCTGATGAGGCCACCAGCAAAATATCCAACATCACCGTTGAGGGCAAAGTGATTTGCCAGTGGGGTGAGCAGGGAGAAGCTGACGGTCAGATGAATCGACCTTCAGGGATCGCCTTTGATAGCAATGGCGATATTTTTGTTGCCGACACGCTCAACCACAGAATCCAGAAGTTCAGTGCGGACGGAACGTTCCTCATGAACTTCGGTAGCCATGGCACCGAAAAGGGCGAATTGGATATGCCGTGGGGCCTCGCCATCGATGAGCTGGACGATATCTATGTGGCCGATTGGCGAAACGACCGCGTCCAGAAGTTCTCCGCAGATGGGGAGTTCGTATTCCAGATAGGAGCACCTGGATGTGAAGACGGTGAGTTCAATCGACCGTCAGGCGTCGAGGTAGATAAGGATGGAGACATCTACGTGGCTGATTGGGCCAACCACAGGATCCAGCTGTTTGGCCCTGATGGACACTTCGTAGAGAAGTTCATTGGAGATGCAACACTCTCCCGGCAAGCCAAGGACTACATGGAATCCAACGTGATGGCACTTCGAATGAGGGAGATGACCTCTATCGAACTCCAGAAGCGTCTACGATGGCCGGTGTCAGTGCGAACTGACATGGACGGCAAGATCTACATGGCAGACTACGGATCAATGCGGATTCAGGTCTACCAGAAGGAAGCCTACGCGCTTGGCCCAGACCAAATTTCGGATGCGCCGAGGTCGAACAGCCTCTTCACGCAGTTCTAACGCGCGATGTCGCGGGTGTTTCCGTCAACGGGATTACAGTGACGGAAACATTCGCGACGTCAAACACCTTCGTGGTGGCTCAGGTGTGCAGTTCTCCCAGTAGGAGACAGCCCCAACGGAATCTAGGCTTCGTTGATCCACACCAGCATTTCACCCTGCTCCCGGTTGCCCCATAGAGCGTATGGAACGGCTTTCACTGACGCTGCCGTCAGTGTCCCAGGGTTGGTTGAGTAGAGCGACTCTCCCGCATCTTTATCAACTTTCAGGGCCGATGCTGAAATTGTCGCAACTCCACCAAGCAACGCCTCTTCGTATTCGATATTTAGTTCAAAGTCCCGCGGCAGAACCACAGCATTGAGACCAGTGCCGTTGTCCACTTGCTCAAGGCAGTAGACGATTGGACCCCGCTGCAACGCGACTTTACCGGCGCTCGAGCTGACTCGCCGATCACTGTAGATTCGCTCCACGGGCATTGCGAGTGCCAGTGAGACGGTGTCACCGCTCTGCCAGGTCCGATGCAGTTTCGCGTAGCCGTTTTCAGTCTGGTACTCCACTGGAGTCCCGTTGATTTCCAGTTTGGCGTCCTTGCACCAACCCGGAATCCTCAAGCGTAGATCAAACTCAGCCGGGTTCTCCAACTCCACCGTGATCGCCACATCACCGTCCCACGGATAGCTGGTCTCCTGCTTGAGTATGACGACCGTATCGGCAACGTGCGCCGTCACCTCACCGGACACGTACAGGTGCACCGCTACGCCGTCCGAATTTTCGGAGTAGAGATACTGCCCCAGCGCAGCCAGCGTCCTGATCACATTTGGCGGACAGCAGGCAGTGTCGAACCAACCCTGTCGAAAAGGCTTGATTCGCTCACGTTTCCTGAAATACGGAGCTTGAGGATCCACTTCAAGGAGGTTCGCGTAGAAGAAAGTATCGCCCTCGAGCGAAACGCCGCTCAGAAAACCGTTGTATAGAACGCGCTCAAGCTCATCTGCGTAACGAGAGTCACCTTCAGCATTAAGCATCCGGGTCGCCCAGTTTGCCAGACCAATGGAAGCGCAAGTTTCTGCGTACGCCGTGTCGCTGGGCAGATCGTGATCGGTGGTGAATCGCTCACCTTCAGATGTCGAGCCGACGCCGCCGGTGATGTACATGCGTCGATTGGTGGTGTTGTCCCAGAGCGTCCTGCAGGCCTCCATCAGCACTTCGTCGCCCGTCGCACCAGCCACGCCGGCCATGCCATCGTAGAGGTACATCGCCCGCACGGAGTGGCCCTCAGCCGTAGTCTGTTCGCGCACGGGGAGGTGGGCCTGTTTCACATCGTGACGTTGACCAACGGAATGCGGCCATTCATCTATGTTGCCTTTGCCTGATGAATCGCCGGTTTGATCATTGTCGCCACGAGATTCTGCCTCAATATCGAAGTAGTGAGGTGCCTGACCTCGCTCGTCGATGAAGTAGCTGGCGAGATCAAGGAATCGCTTTTCGCCGGTGGTTTTCCAGAGCCTTACCAGCGCCAGTTCAATCTCCTCGTGGCCGGGATAGCCGCGTCGCTTGCCCGGTTCTGGACCAAACTCAGACGCAATGTAATCGGTGTACCTGATCATTGGATCAAGCAACGTCCGTTTGCCCGTAGCCTCAAAGTGCGCCACCGCAGCTTCGATCAGATGGCCTGCGCAGTAGAGTTCATGCAGGTCGCGCAGGTTCGTCCACCGGCCATCCGGGTCGATCGCCGTGAAATGCACATTCAGATAGCCATCGTCCTGCTGAGAGGCGTCGATTAATTCGATAACCTCGTCAACCTTCCCCGATAGATCAGCGTCGGGATGGGTCGCCATCGAGTAGCTCGCAGCCTCAAGCCACTTCGCCACGTCAGAGTCCCAGTAGATAGGCGGGTTAGGCATCCCAAATTCCCAGCCACCTTCAAAATCTGTAGTCAGTTTGAAGGAATCAAAACGGCCTGTGGTCTCCGATTTCGTCTGGACATACGGGATAGTGACATTGCGGTTGGTCTCCTGCCGAGGCGACCAAAATTTATCGTCAATTACAACGCGGGTGAACGGAACAGCATTCATCGCCGGAGCGGTAGGTTTGGTCATGAAATATCCTCAAAAGCGGAGAGCAAACGTTGAGTGGAAGCTTGGATGCAGAACCCCCTGAAAAGGCAGCCAGTCACACTATCAAACGGCGTGAAAACAGGAGGGCGGAGGTAGATTACTCTTCGCAATCTCATTCGTCAGCGGGGGGACGAGAGCAAATGCCACTCTTGAGCCTCCGAGACGTGTCTGGAGCGGGGGACTGGCTACTGAGCGTTTAGTCGTTGTGCAAGGTCTATCGCGGTGGCACGCAACACGTCTGAGGGCCAAACTGCTGCTTCGGTCGCCGTAGGCCCGTTGTGCACAGATGCGACCACAGTACCGAACTTGATGATGATCATCTGCCCGATGCCTCCCAGGTCAGCAAAAATGAACAACTCAGTGCGGTCACCTTCAGATGATGGACTCACCGATATACCTGATGCGGCCATGTCGCGGTTCACAATTCCCATGTGAGCCGCTGCAGTGATGGCACTGGTGAAATTGAACAGTCCTACTGTCAGGGATGGTCCGTTGCCATTGGCCGCGGAGTAACTTGCTGTACATGCGCTGGCGAGCCCAGTGGTTTCGGCCTGCACGGCCCCAGTCACGGGCCGGGTGTTCAGAGCAACTCCAAGCCCTGGGCGTTGCAAGACCCCTTCGCAGCTAAACGCGTCGAAAGCTGCACCCGCCAACGATCCAGCGGTTACCGCGTCGTCGATCGCTGGGCTGGCGGTGGCTGGAATTGGTGTGAACGTGGCAGGTGCCAGAGTCGGCAGCGCCTCAGAGCCGGAACCACAGGCAATCACTCCAATGACCGCGCCAACAATCAGCAATCTCAAATAACTCAACGTCCCCTCCAAAGTGGGCGCTCTTAGCTTCTGTACGACCACCATAGAGGACCGAGGTGATCAACATACCCACTGTAGCGAGCCAGTTTGACTGGAAAGTGGGCGTCGCGATCTGACCTTGCCCCCTGCGTCACAGATGAGTTGGATTCCGGACTTGTCTGGCCATCGAGAGCTGAAATGAGTCCGTTGGGCGGCTCGCAGGACTAAAATGGCCGTTCGCATCAATCAATCCCCCACAGGAGGAGCCACTATCAGCAATCTGCGTCACCACATTGTTCTCGTAGTTCCACTGTTTCTGTCGATCCTGACGGCCTGCAGTGGTGGGTCTGACAGTGAATCAACGCCAGTTCAGTTTGTGCCTACGCCCACGGTAAATCCGCTCCTACCGGAGTCTCCTCCGAAATTTCTGTATGAGTGGAAGATCGATGGTAGCAATCACGTTCGACGTTGGTGGTCGCCCTGGCTAGCATCTACAGATCCTGGCGCTGGAAAAGACGATAGAGTCAACCGTCTTGCCGGAATCGCAGTCGATTCCATTGGCGATGTCTACGTAGCTAAACCCGATACTCACCGGGTACAGAAGTTCACCAGCGATGGCACGTTTATCACCGAGTGGGGCAGCTTTGGTGATGAACCCGGTCAGTTCAGCTTCACGAACGATGTTGCCGCAAGCCCCGATGGGCACATCTATGTTGCTGATAGCCTCAATCACCGGATTGAGAAATTCACCGCTGATGGCAAGTTCCTGTTGGAGTGGGGTGACACAGGTACCGTTGAGAGCGAGTTCCTCAACGCCCGAAACCTGGTGGTCGACTCCTCCGGCAACGTCTTTGTGGCTGACTTTCAGAACCATCGAATCCAGAAGTTCACGGCAGATGGTGTGTTTCTGACTGAGTGGGGTCGGCACGGAGACCACGATGGCGGGTTCCTGTTCGCAAATGACGTGGCGGTGGACTCACTGGACAACATCTACGTATCGGACGGCGTCGCACGCATACAAAAATTCAATAATGAAGGCACGTTCCTTGATTCGTGGGGCGATATAGGAACCGAGGCAGGGCAGTTTGATCGCCCATTTGGAATTGGTATCGACTCCAACGATGCCATCTACGTGGTTGAACCGCTCATGAACCGCATCCAGAAGTTTGATACCAACGGCACACTCCTCACCCTGTGGGGTAGCGAGGGCACTGGCGAAGGACAGTTCGACAGGCCGTTTGGAATCGCGATAGATGCAGATGGAACGATCTACGTAGCAGACCCCGGCAATCAACGCGTCCAGGTTTTCCGATGAACTTTCTGCCCCAGACCCAGTCTTGGAAGTTGGGCATGACCTCTTCAGAAAACGTCTGATTTTCGAAGATTTGCCCGTCCGCGAGATTTCCGGTGTGAGCCCGATGTCTTCGGTGGAGACGGGGGAGTGGACACTCACTATTCACAAACACAGTACTAGCGAGAATACCCGGTGCGTGAGAAGCCTCCCAAACGGCTGCATTGGACGGGAAGACGGTTTAACCTTCTCCCCGAGAACAGCGCCGGTCTAAGTGTTAGTTTTCTGGGATGATTCAGGCCTCAGAAGAGGAGCTTCATTCCGTGAAAAGATCGAGATATTGGCAAGAGTAGGTCGCATTCGGTCTGCAGCAGGCGGAGTCGGGGGCATCAGTCGGTGAAGTGTGCCGCACGATGGGCATACCCGAGAACACCTTCTACCGGTGGAAGCGGCAATTCGCCTGTATGGGTATTTGCCGAGCTACGATGATTGAAGATACTCGAGGACGAGAACCGTCGGCTAAAGCAGTTGGTAGCCGACTTGGCCCTGGACAAGGAGGTGTTCCGTGCCGCGAAAAAAGCTCTGAAGCCTGCTCGGAAGCGTGAGGTAGTGGGCCTACCTATGCCGGAGTCACCGAGTCTCAGAGCGCTGAGCCAGTTCTCTAATTCTCTTTTCCCGTACAAGCAACCGGTACCGGAGTCGTGCTCCCGATCAGGTATTCTTGAGGAAACGTATCCGGGACATTGTTAAGGTCCGGGCCAGCTATGATTACAAGCGGATCCACATCCTGCTTCAGCGAGAAGGATGGAAGATCAACCATAAGCGAGCCTACCGAATCTACTTAACATAAAGAGCGTGCGCGCCCGCGCGCGCGCGCCCCGGGAAGATTGGGAGGGCAGCGCTGGGGGCGCTGAGACCTTCCCAATGCGCGACACCAGCACTACCCATGCGGTCGGCCAAGACTACCCGTTTGGGAACTGAGGGAGCGACATCAGAGGC
>CAUZJA010000124.1:0-8158 GCA_963579925.1 Dehalococcoidia bacterium
GAACGCTCTGAGTGCAGCGAGGTTGTTCTGGGATGGGCTATCAAGGATTACCCACTTCCAGTTGCTGCTAACGGTTCCCACCCAGGGTGACTTGGCGGTAGGTTGTTGCTGGCTGGCGCTACCGCGTTTCTCTATTACAAATGAACCGTTAGCATCATTCTTTGTACGCAAATTCAGCATCGCCTGTCGTGCTGTGCCGCCGGTATCTGCAATAGCGGTCCTCGGATCCAGAAATCTACGGAAGTGACCGGTAGTAATCCCATGAGAATAGAGACATATCAGGCTGACAAGACTCAACAGAGTGTCTGAATCATGCCGCCTTCTTGTGGGCACGACTTGGCCACCAATGACTAGCCTCGATGTGTTGAAATCTATGAATATGGTGTCTTCCGACAGGTACTCATCGCTATCAGGTGCCAGCTCTCGGATTTCTATGTCGCTGGAAGATGATTTGAGTATGGCTACCTCATTCCGATTGACCACGGATTGGCGTTCGAGGAGCTTCCGGTAGTGATCCAAATCTTTCAACGCCCTCAATCAGCGGATTCGCGCTGGATTGCGCTCTTATGGCACCTCGTCTTGCGAGCTGATCCCTCAGCGTCTGCAACCGCCGGATGGTTGTTCGGATTTCACCGGGCGTCCGTTGGTTTACCAGCACGACTGCCATCACAGCTCCGTACTGTTGACTCTCTGAATCAAGCGCGTCAGTTAGGGCGTCGAAGAGCCATTTTTCTTTGTCCAGATTTACGTCCCAGAGCGCTTTGAACAGGGCAACCGAAATACGATCAAGAGGCGATTTGCCTTCCGAGACCAGATACCTACGGTACTGTTCGAACAGCTCTGCTAGATCGTTTTGTTGTTGTCTGCAGAGGTCGAGTGGGAGGGCATCAATCAGATCAGACGTAGCAAGAATCATTCGGAGATTGAGTTGTCCGAGAAGAAGTTGGCGCAGCATCTGAATTGCTGCTCGTGGCTGCAGAGATGATCCAAAATCGGTTGCCGCCACGGCAAACTCTGGACCCAACTCCAACGAACCATCTGGCATTTGCCAATCCGTCACCAGTTGGGTCCAATTCGCCAGGTTCTGGTCAGGGAATCGATCCAGAAAGTGGGGATCCCACTCTCGCTGGCGTCGCCGGAACAGTCTGCCAACCAGCAACTCGGCATTTGCGAATGACTTCGGGCTATCGAACGCCTTCCGGAGCGGGTCTATGTTTGATCCATACCAAGCCGCGAACTGGCTGGACCAACCGGAGGTCTCATGCAATTTCTCCAACAGATCGAAATTGGTGTGACTGCGACAGCGATTCCTGTCTGACCGCTGAAGCGCCGCCACATAGGCCGCAGAAAAAGGAATATCCCTCTCTTTAATCGTCCTGATCAATTCGTAGTGGTCATCACCACGATCTCCATACACAGTGGAAACGATTCCAAGCACCTGGCCGCCGCTACGTTCAACGTACGTCAGCATGCCCATGATGGTGTCGGAATTGAAAACCTGATCGTCGATCAGGATGCATTTCTTGCCGGGCGGTAGTGTTACCGCGGAACTACCTCATCGCCGACTGTGAGTGTCTCTGGTCACGATGTGCGGACCCTGCAACTGCTCATACTGCCGGGCGAGCTCACCAGCAAGAATCGTTGAGCCACGACTCGGCGAAGTGACCAGATAGATCGGTTCCGCGTCCGTAGGGGACTTCGCTCTGATCGCGTTTTCTATCTCGTGGCCCGCCCATTGGGTGATGTCATCCCACAGATCGGTGGCATCGCGGAGCCTGGAGACATCCAGCACCTGACCATCGTGACAGTGGTTGTATTCCACCTGATGCTCAACCTGACCGATGTTCCTGGCCTGTAGCGCTCCCAGCCAAAATTCTGACCAGGATAGGTCGCTGCGAAGTATCTGAGTGCCGGGGTCGATCGCCTCCGTGCCCGCAGATACGGACACTCTTCGGGCGTATGAACTCCACAGCAGCGCGTAAGGCTTCCCAGATTTGCATTCCCTGCACTGCGCCGCGTCTGGATATACCGGATCGATAACTTGAGTTAGCCAGTTGGCCCCGGAAAATGCCGGCGGGTGGGGCAGGGCATGCGTCTGTTCTCGTGTCCACTCAACCAGTTGGCGACTATTTCGAAGCTCGATTGAATCAAGAACGCTTTGCAGCTGCGCACTTCGTTCGAAGTTCAGGATTCCCGCTACTGCCCCAACATATACACCAGCTCGATCGACCTCATCTGACAGCTTCCGAATTGTTTCGCCAGCGCAAAGCACATCCGTCAAAAGCAGCACTCGTTTGCCATGTATTGCGTCCTCATCCAGGTCTGAAATCTCTGGTTGACCGCCTGAGAGTGAGTCTTTGACCCGAACTACGTAGCCAACTCTTTCTTCTGCCCCCGCGCTAAGGCTTGATGCCAGCCGAATTGCCAGTTGGATCCCCGGCTCGGCCCACGGGATGATTACATCGATTGACTTGCTTCGGAGCTCCTTCGCAAGGTGGAATGCGAGCAGATCAGCAACACCCTCAAGTTCCAGCAACGGTCCAAGCCGGTACCAAATTGGGATATGCGAACCACCCGGCCTAATGAAGTGGTGCTCACCATGACCATTGGAGTGCTCGGCGGAATCCACAAGCGCATCGGAAATAAGCCTTGAAAGGTGATCCGCTATTTGCTCTTGATCATCTGATGCGTCGACGACCTAGCATTTACCTGATGAGATGAACAAGCTGGTTGCGTCCGGCACCAGCTTGTCAGGGCCGGTCTGCAGTCGCATGGGCACGGAACCCTGGACCGACGCAGGGTTGGTCTCCCGATACGATTCCACAAAGTTCATCAGACTGGTGCCGTCGATGTTGACTAGCAGGTGCGAAGCAGCGCTGTTGACGCAATCCTGAACAATCGCATCCAATTCACTGGCCATGTGGCGGGGGGTAGTGCCAGCAAAATCCCATATGGATGGGCCTAACCGTGTGCTCTGTATATCGAACTGACGGCCTGTTACAGCGAGCGGTATGTAGTGATCCCAATTCATGGCTACTCCCCCGGCATCTGAGGTGGAGAATTCTAACCGGACGCGCTCAATCCGATAAGTCCATTGGAACCGAGTTTAGCCACTATCGCAGCGATTAAGATGGAGTTTTGATTCTCAGGCGCAGCACTGAGCCCGGAATGTGGGTTTGGTGCCCCCGACAGGACTCGAACCTGTGACCCACTGCTTAGAAGGCAGTTGCTCTATCCAACTGAGCTACGGGGGCGAGATTGGGCGGCCGCAGGTGCCGCTTCCCTTAAAGGAATGATAAACGTCTGGAGGTGTGTGCGGACAGGTGGTAGCTAGTCAGATCCTGTTGGTTCAGATTGAGCTGACTCTGAACGCAACTCTCTCACCTGATGCCACACGAACCAGGCGATTGCCAGCAAGACTATTCCTATGATCGGCAGCTCGTATGGGGCAAGGTTCTCCGCCACGTCTTCCCATCGCTCACCAAGCTTGTACCCAGCCCACGCAAGTCCAATTGACCATGGCAGCGCTCCTATGAACGAGTAGATAGAGAATTTCCAAAGATTCATCCCCGCGACACCGGCAGGAAAGCTGATAACACCTCTAATTAACGGGATAAGTCTGGCAACAAACACAGTGAGATCGCCGTGTTTTTCAAAAAACTTATCTCCGCGGTCGAGATCACTCTTTGAGATGAGAACGTACTTTCCGTAACGGTTCAGGAACGGGCGTCCGCCTTTCATTCCCACCCAGTAGGCGATCAGCGACCCCACAAGGTTGCCAAATGCTCCCACGAACCCGGCCAGGATCACGAACCAGACGCTGAGACCCTCTTCCAGGATCAGTTTCCACCCGGCCATTGGCATGACAACTTCACTGGGCAGGGGAGCGACGGCGTTTTCAAGCGCCATCAAGATGATGATGCCAAACCAGCCGGTCTTGTCGTAGAACCATCCGGCGCTGTCCAGGAATGGTCCATCGATGAAATCGAATATGCCGAGGGCTGCAATTATCTGGAACGACTCAAGTTGTAATGGCAAGTTCACACCGGTGAATACTCCCTGCACAGGCCTTGGAGTTAGGAGGGCAGGGGAGAGGCTGGTAAACGCTATAAACGCCTCGATGACATTAAGCGGTTCATGAATGCGCAGTTTACCAAAGCAATCTCAGCATCAAGCCACGAGGATTGATCTCCTGATCGTGAAATCGACGGAGAGGGCGGGATGTCTGAAATTCGGGGTTGGGGTTACTTGTGCAATTAGTAGAGGGTCTTCGATGTATGGGTTGCGTCACAACGAACCGGGACATTGCACAGCAGTGAAGCGCCGAGTCTGTATCTGGGGTTGTCCCGGACATCTTTAGCAGCAGCAACGACCTATATATCCGTATCCGTGTAGCTGCCGGGATGGAAAACAGCACCCCGCAGACCGATTTATGGCCCATTTGAGTGCGATTCGATTACTGATGAGAGCCAATCCACTAGGTATTCTGGCGTAGGGAATACATGGAATTCCTACTCATAATATCCTTAGTTTCATATTAGTACAAAGAAAATATTGTAAAAGAATACTGATAGGCACAGACAATCATTGAAAACTTATTGACTTTCGCGCGAGTGATTCAATAACGTTATTGGTGTCGGTAGGCGGGGCCACGTGCTCCTGAATTTCCCGGTTGTGATTGAGCGGACACTCGATCGCAGCACAGGTACTTAGAGAGGTAACTGAGAAACCAGATGGCCCCCATCAGGAAAACGGCAAAGATGCGTGCGATTGAGCGCAAGCATCGTCGTGAGCTTGAGGAACTGCTGCCAGAGATGGTGAACGAGTTCGGACTGTCGGAGACGGCGGACCGGCTGGGTATCAGCAAATCTAATCTCGGTTACTGGCTACTTAAGTTCCAGATACGAGTGGAACGAGTAGCTCTCAAGCCCGGGGAAGAGATAGAGATCAGACGAGTTCGCAGCTAACACCCGTCAAAACAAGCTGCCTCACATATCGCCGCCGGTTGGCAATCCCCCTCGCCCCGGCGGCGATTCGCGTTAAGAAATGTCTTCAGTATTCAGTACTCATCCCAGCAAGGGCCTTCTAAGGTTCTCGAGGGGTGTCATTCTTCTATAGAAGGTTGAATTCCTAATTGACCCTCCAACGAGCGCGCTGGTAGATTGGGTTACGTACAGAATTCATCGTGTTTCTTACCGTCATAAGACCAAATAATCACAAGTGAGGTAGTGGAGTGCGCTCAGAGCGTCTCTCAATCATTGTTGGCGTCGTCGGGCTTATCGCCTTGATCGGTATCGCCTGTACGTCTGACGTATCCGAGGCAACGCGGGTTCCAACGCCTGAATTTGACCCTACCCCGGCCGGTGAAGTCGCCCCAGTTGCAACTCAACCAGCCGCCGCAGGTGCGACAGAGGTGCCCGCGGCCGGCGCTCCAGCGGGAGATGCGGGCAACGGAGAAGCGGTATTCCAGAGCAACGGATGCTCAGGCTGCCACTCAACAGGCGACAACACAATCGTCGGGCCTGGTCTCAAAGGTGTGGGCGCCAGAGCAGGCGACAGAGTCGCAGGACTTACCGCTGACGAGTACATCACGGCATCGATCAAGGATCCTGGAGCCTTCGTGGTCGATGGTTTCACGAACGCAATGCCGAACATTTTCGGCTCCATGGATGATGGCGACCTTCAAGATCTTGTTGCGTACTTGAAGTCGCTCAACTAATCCAGATCAGCATGATTCAAACGGCCACCGTAACCCGGTGGCCGTTTTGGTTTGGGAAAGTTGCCAACACTAACCGCTAGATATTCCGAATTGCGGACCGCAAACTACAAGGCCTCGCGTACGGTCGGACGCACGCATCGCGCACGCGGGCATTTGACGTAGATAGCGCATCCAATATGATCAAGATCCAAAACAACTGCTAGAGGCAAGCCGTACATGTGGATTACCTGTCTTCAAGATAACCTTTCCAGAGCGCTAACCGTGGTTGGCAGGGCAGTTCCTGCCCGTGCCACGCTGCCGGTTACCCAGAACGTTCTGCTTGAGACGGATCAGTCCCGGTTGAAGCTAACTGCCACCAACCTGGAAATTGCCATCAGCACCTGGATTGGCGCTCAAGTGGAAACGGAAGGCGCCATCACCGTACCGGCCAGGCTGCTCTCAGAGTTCGTTGGCTCTCTACCCAACGAGAAGATTGAGATTGACATTGTCGACGCGCCAAAGGGCATCAAACTCATCTGTGGCGACTCCTTCAAATCTAACTTCAACGGCACCGACGCCGAAGAGTTCCCACCGATTCCGACAGTCGACTCCGGAGCGACTGCGAAGATATCGGCCGCAAAGCTGCGTGGCGCTATCGAGCGAGTAGCACTCGCCGCCGCCAAAGATGACTCTCGACCGGTCCTCACAGGAATCAAGGTTGAGATCAGCGGAGAAAATCTCACACTTGCGGCCGCTGACGGATTCCGGCTTGGCGTAGATACCGCCCCGCTATCGGATCCAGTGGACGGCGAACTGGGGTTTATTGTCCCCGCTAAGACGATGCAGGAAATACAGCGTCTTCTGGGTGATCAAGATGAAGACGTGGAGATCACCGTGGCCGAATCAGGCACACAGGTACTCTTCCGGTTGGCGAACATTGAGATTGTCTCCCAACTGGTGCAAGGATCATTCCCAGACTACGAAAAGCTCATTCCGGCAACATCTGGCACCGTAGCAACGGTTGATCGGAAGGCTTTCATGCAGGCAACCCGTGCAGCATCAATTTTCGCTCGAGACGGCAGTGGCATAATCAAGCTGTTCATAGAACCCGGCGAAGAAGAAGGGAAAGGCAAGATCAAGATTGAGTCGCGGGCAGAAGAGGTTGGGGGCAACGACAGCTCGCTTGATGCAGACATAGAAGGCGATGAAGGTAGAGTAGCCTTCGACTCCCGCTTCCTGCTGGACGTACTTGGCGTGATGCCAGATGGGAAAATCACGCTCAGCACCTCAACCCCCTCCAGCCCCGGCGTAATTCGGTCCGAGAAGATCGAGAACTACACTCACGTAGTCATGCCAATGTTCGTGCAGTGGTGATCTGAGGCGATAGTCGCCGAGATAGAGCAGGGAACACCCCGGTATGAATCTACACTCACGTAGGCAAAGATCGGGATGAGTTCGCCGAGCCGCCACCTGATTCATCGTCTGCCTCACACCTAGACGGGCGTAAACGCTGAGCGGCACCTGTTGGCCCGGACGCAATCTGTAGCCTTGTGCGATGTATTTAGCCTCTGCCCAAACGAATCCTGGTTTCATGATGCCCGGACCTTGGACACGAGTTCGCGTATGATGCACGCACAATGGATTCTCGGCGCGTTATGTGGAAACTCGATCGGTTGTCCCTGACCGATACGAACGTAGCGCCACAACCTGGGGGCGGAACATGGAACTAACGCCAGGAACCCCCAAAGAAGCTGGCATGTCGGCCCAGAAGATTCAGCGAGTCAGAGAACTGACCGCAGGTTGGGTCGATGAGGGCATTACCACCGCAACTGCTGCCGTCGTTGCCCGCAGAGGCGTGATCGTCATTGAGGAGGCGTTTGGCGATCTCACACCTAATGCCAACTTCTCACCCCTGCAAAAAGACAGCACGTTTCCGCTTGCATCCATCACGAAGCCGGTCACGGCGACTTGCGTCATGGTCCTCGTCTAAGATGGCCAACTGGGCCTAAATCGACCGGTCAGGGACTACATTCCAGAATTCAAGGGTGATGGAAAGATGCGGTTCTTGTGCACCACCTGTTGACGCACACATCTGGTGTTGATGACGAATCTCTCACTGATCCGTTTGAGACACATGCGAACGACGATGATCTCCCACCGCGAGACGACAATCAGCATCCCCGCATTCACGAATATCTGATCGCAAATTATGAAGTGCTGCTATCCAAGCCTCCAGGTGAGGAGATGGCATATTGCAGCTACGGTTACACGCTACTTGGAGAGATAATCCGGCGGATAAGCGGGAGGATCAATTACTGAGTTTGCCAATGAGCGGATATTCAAGCCCCTCGGCATGCAAAACACATACTTCATTGTTCCTAACGAGGTAACACCGCAGCTCGTCCGGCGTCCCGCGGATGCGACCTCCGCGGTTTGGAATCAGGAGTGGATGTGGGGTTG
>CAUZJA010000125.1:0-8115 GCA_963579925.1 Dehalococcoidia bacterium
AACGGAGATAGGGACGGTGAGCAACGGCCACCCAGACCCCCACGGAACGATGACTCAGAACAGATAAATCTTGAAGATGTGATTGAGCGCGTTCGCTCGGGACTCCCAAACTTCAGCGGGCGAAAAGCCGGCGGCGGATTGGGCTTGATCATTGTGATCCTTGCTGCGGTAATTGGCTTAATTTGGCTTGGCTCTGGTGTCTACACCGTGGGCCCAGACGAACAAGGGGTACTGCGAACGTGGGGCAAGTTCATCGGAACATCCGAACAAGGACTCCACTGGCACTGGCCCGGCCCAGTTGGGCAGACCAACGTTGAAAGCGTGACGCAGACTCGCCGACTTGAGGTCGGTTTCCGCGGTGGCGCAGATGGTGGAACTATCGCCCAGACCCTGCCCGTGGAATCTTTGATGATCACGGGTGATGAGAACATCGTGGACGTGCAGATGGTGGTGCAGTATCGAATAGACGATCTGCCCGCATTCCTGTTCAACACATCCGACCCGGGAGACCCTGATCGAGGGATCGGAACTGATCGACCTGAAGGCCGCACACTACGCGACGTCGCTGAATCAGCGCTTCGGCAGGTTGTGGGCTCAAGGAACATTGACGACGTCCTTACCACTGGTAAGGAGCAGGTGCAGGCTGAGACAGCCATCATCATGGACGGCTTGCTGAGCTCCTACGGGACTGGCATTGGGATCGTCAACGTCCTGCTGCAGAACGTGAACCCACCAGAAGAGGTGCGGGACGCGTTTGAAGATGTTGTCAGGGCACAGGAAGACCGGGATCGGCTCGTTAACCTGGCCCAGGCCTATCGTGCGGATCAGATTCCAAGAGCAAATGGTCGTGCGGCCCAGATTACTGAGGAAGCTCAGGGGTTCAGGGACGGTCGTATCGCACTGGCAACTGGTGAAGCGGAAGGTTTCAAGAACTTGCTGGAAGGTTACTTGCAGTCAAAGGACGTGACCCGTCAGCGCCTCTACCTGGAGGCGATGGAACAGATTCTTCCCGGAATGCCCAAGTTCATCCTGAGTGATGAGGCGGGCGGGGTACTCCCGTTCCTGCCACTCACTGGCGGATCGACCTCGGCACTGCCAGCGCTGGGAGGTACGAACTAATGCGTACAGGGTCATTGATAGCACTCATCGTCATCATTATTGCTGCGGTAATAGTGGTCCCACAGGCGCTTTACATCGTCGACGAAACCGAAGTGGCAATCGTCACCCAACTGGGTGCGTTCCAGGAAGCGAATACAACTCCTGGTCTGAGATTCAAGACACCGTTTGTTCAGTCAATAACGAAGTTTGATAAGCGTCTGCTCAGGTACGACGCCCCACCTGCTTCCCTGTTGACTTCAGACAAGAGGAACCTGGTTATCGACGTGTATGCCAGGTACAGGATTGTTGACCCACTCCTGTTCTTCCAGCGATTGCAAAATGAGATCACAGCTAATGCTCGAGTTGGAGACATTATCTCCTCCGAGCTCAGGCGTGAAGTTGCGTTGGACTTACAGACTGAGATCATCTCTGAGGTTAGAGAAGAGATCATGCAGCGGGTTCGCGACTCCTCAAACCGGGCTGAAATAAGCCGAGCAGAGGCTATCAATCTTCCAGACGGAGGACTTGAAAGTTTCTTGTTGACGATTTTGCTGACTCCTAAATCTGGGGCAGATAACATTCCAGGGGCCAGGCGCACACCAACATCGGGGGAACGTGAGTTGATCAAGAACTCACCAAACGCGCCCAGCCTTGATGCGTTCACAGTGGCATACTTTGAGCCACTCCGGAACGTGTTTGGAATTGAAATTGTTGACGTTCGCATCAAGCGGGCTGACTTCCCTCAGCAGATTGAACAGAGCGTTTTCGACCGGATGAGGGCTGAGCGTGAGAGGATCTCCAGCGGTCTACGTGCAGAAGGTGCAGAGCAAGACGCAGTGATTCGCGCTGCAGTTGATAAGGAAGTAGTAATCACACTCCAGCAAGCGGAAGGTGCTGCTGCAGAATTGCGTGGTTTGGGTGAAGGAGAAGCGATTCTCATTCTGGCTGAGCAGTTGGATAGAGACCCAGAGTTCTACGCCTTCCAGCGTGGGTTGACGGCATATGCACGGATCCTCGATGGGCAATCGACACTGGTTCTGTCAGCAAACAGCGACCTGTTCAACTATCTTGAGAATCCGCTCGGTTCGGCTACGTCCGCCCCGTAGATTCGTCCAAAGCCTAATAGGAAACGGTGCGAATTGATTCGCACCGTTTCTGGTTAATCAGATATGAGGTTAGAGCAGGTTTACCATCCAACGCTGTAACAAGAATCTCACGCCAGCAAGAATCAACGCGGCGCTAAGGATGAACCAGATAGCGTTGAGGCTGGCACCGATGGCAACGAGGCTGAGTGCGGTTCCGGCTGAAGGCGGTTGTTCTGTGTTAGTCACCGCCATCAGCAGGATTGCCACGCCAACAGAGATTGCACCTGCGATTGCGAAAGTCTGGTTGCTCATGTTGGAGGCATCATCCAGGATTAGGGAGAGAACTCCATACGCGGCAAGCGCAACCACTACGCCCACTATATGACCAACCAACTACTCTCCTGGTGGATGCCGCAACGCTATGCGGCACGACGAATACCAGGAACACTGATGAAGCGATAGATGCATTGATCGCCGTACTGCTGACGCCACTTTCCACCAGCAAACTCGCAGCGAGCGCGACAGTCGCAAGGGTGCTCTGCAGGAAATATGAACGAGCATTGCCGTGGAAGCTCGGATCAATGAATGTGTTTTTTGGAATGTGGGACACGTGGTTGCGCGAGGTGGGCGGGTAGCCCTGGTTTTGGTTGAGAAATATGTGTGGGTAGGTAGACAGTAGAAAATCGTACCCATCCTGTCCCCCCGTGTCAGATAGTGATCCAACCCGATTTGGGGGTTTCGTATTCAACAGGGTCAATTGCTCGGGGTTGGAATGACTGCTAGTATGCGCGGTAAGTAAGCGCTTACTTACCAGGCTGCATACGAGCTTAATCGTGTGTGATTGATCGGAATACCATTGGCAACTCATCGGCTGGATCACGCTACAAGGCAACATCAGATTGCCGCATGCGCACGCGACATCATTATTGAAGGCGGTCTCGCATTGCTCACGGTCAACGAACTCGCGGGCCGGGTTGGTGTGACAGAGGCGGCGCTGTACAAGCACGTCAAGAACAAAGATGAGATCTTGCTGCTGCTGGTGGCTGAGATCGGGGAGTCGCTTTTTGCGGCGATCTCAGAGGCGACCAGCTCTGACCGTAGCGCCATTGAGAAGCTTGAGCACATGCTGCAGCTTCATTTGAGCTACGCAGAAGCTCGTCGTGGTGTTTCGTTCGTGATCATCTCAGAAGCTCTTCGCTTTGGCGTTCCGGAAGTTCGCACAGCCGCACGAAGGCTGGTGGATGACTACGTGAAGCTGGTCGCTGAGATTATCCAATCTGGTCAAGATGGCGGTGAAATAGATCGTTCGGCCGACTCTGAGGCAGCGGCGGTGATGTTCTTTGGAATGGTTGAGGCGTCGGTCACCCGCTGGCTCTTCGACGAAACGTTGCACCCACTCGAGGAAAAGGGTGCGGCGATGTGGCGGCTATTCAAGGCCGGTATCCAGGCGGGTACTGCGGCTGGCCAGACCGCTCAGGATTAGCGGTAACTGGCGTTTTCTGGGAGGAAAAGTCATGTCTATTGTCACAATTGATGGTCAGATTGGCGCTGGTGCGCCTGAGGTAGGCCGCAAGGTTGCGGAAGCCCTGAAAGTGGACTATTACGACAGGCTTCTACTGGCCGGCATTGCACGGCGAGTTGGTGCGACGGTGGCTGCTGTAGAGGCTAAAGAACTGCGCATGCACCGCTGGAGCGACCGTTTCCGCGATATCGCAGAGCGTGCGATGAACGGTCTGGCTCTCTCGGCCAGCGCTGGGGATCCGTACTTTGGCAGTTTCCTGAGTGAAGCGTTGCCGCTGACGTGGGATGAGTCCGTTGATGGTCCCAAGACGACGCCGCATTCCGTACGGTCAAACGAGCTTGCACGGGCGATGTCTGAGCATATTCATGAAGTTGCTGGCACCGGTGACGCCGTGATCGTCCATCGAGCCGGTTGTGTTGAGCTACAGGACCACCCTGAGACTTTCCACGTTGGTCTGTTTGCGCCAATGCGTGATCGGATCTGGCGTGTGATGACCCGTGAAGGGTTCATGCGCCCAGAAGAGGCGGAGGAAGCGATTATCGATCGTGAAAAGTCGCAGGTAGCTTACTTTCGGGACTATCACAGCGTTCACCCGCATGATGAAGGACTCTACGATATCTCCATCAACACCAAGTTGAGTGATTTGGATATTGTGGCGATGAAGATTGTGCACTTGCTGACGGATCGCGGGAATGTTACGGGTGTAGCGCTGGCGTAAGGTCGTCGCAGAATGGGCATCTCTGCCCATGCGACTTCGTCCTAACTCATAGTGCTCCCACGGGCAGAGATGCCCGTGCTACGCCAACGGCCAGTCCCGTATGCCATCCTCAGGCACGTACCCGACGGTCTGGCGCGCGTGTTCGATGTCACGCCAGCGGCCTTTGTTGTCTGAGACGGCGTAGATGATGTCGTATTTGAGATCATCGGGAGCTTCTACGCAGCGCCTTATTGCCTGCGCTATATCGCGGTGGCTCAGGTAGGTGGAAGCATGCCATGCGTCTGCCGGGCGGTCTTCTTCGACTACTCGACCAATGCGAATGCAGATGACTGAGAGGCCAAACTCGTCGGAGTATGCCCGCCCCAGTGCCTCTCCTGCGACTTTGACCGCGCCGTAGATGCCGCGGGGACGGACAGGATCGGTGTGAGTGAGGTAGTCGACTTGATCGGGTACATCGTCCCAGCGTGCTTCGATTAGCGCTCTGTACTTTTCCTCTTTTTCGTACCCATGAGTGGTGGCGCCTGAGCTTCCGAATACCACGCGCTTCACGCCAGCCTGGCGCGCCGCTTCAAGCACGTTGTAGGTGCCACCAACGTTGATCGCAAAGTGGCTCTTGGCGTCAGGGCCAAGGTACGCGGCCATATGAACCACGGTGCCGATGCCATCGAATGCCGGCCGGATGGCTTCAAGGTCGGTCAGATCGGCCTGGGTGGTTGGGATGCCGTCCACTGCACGTCTGTTGAGGGCACTGACGGTGTAGTCGGTGCTTAGATCACGGGCAGCGAGGCCACCAATGAGACCACTGGCACCGGTGACCAGAATCGAGTTGTCGTGTGCCACTTAAATCACTCTCCCCACATGCTGATAGCTGCTATTTCGGATAGCATCAAACGTAGATCAACATTTGCCTCAGCCGCACGGAATTCATCAACACACATATGCCAATTAACTCCACAGCTGCAGACATCATGACCTCACCAGCGGTCACTATAGGCCAATCCGCTAAACTCCAAGAGGCAGCGTTCACCATGTTGGATCGTAATCTGGGTTGTCTACCGGTGGTGGATGACGATGAGAATTACGTGGGCATAGTGACTGACGATTCGTTTTTTCCGCAGGAGAAGCGCGTGCCGTTTGCTCGAGAGAAACTCACATGGGTGCTGGGCGCCTGGGTGAGCGATCTCGACGATCTTGACGACACGTTGGCGCAGCTTGCAAGTCGTCCGGTGTCTGAGGGGATGACGTCGCGCGATCCAATTACCTCAGACGTGCCACTGCAGAAGATCGCTGAACTGATGCTCCAGAATGGACTCCACCATCTGGTCGTCACTGCAGGCAGCAAGATCGAGGGCGTGATATCTCGGCACGATCTTGCCAAGTTGCTCTTGAAACCAGCGTTAAAAGACTCCTAGGCAGCGCTCTTAGCGCAGCGGAATCCCATGTTGGATGTAGCGCTATCTGGCGTGTTTGACGTGCGGGCAGCGACCCGATATCGATTGCAGTAGGACGAGTGGCACAGGTATGAGCCCCCGCGTGTGACTCTCGCATCGCCGGCCTCGGGCCCAACGGGATTGTCTGCGGTGACAACGCTCCAATCGACGCCCCAGTAGTCGCCACACCACTCCCAGATGTTGCCAGCCATGCAGTAGAGGCCAAAGTCGTTTGGCTCGTACGCCCGGGCGGGTGCTGTGCCGTGGTAGCCATCTTCAATTGAGTTGATGCGCGGGAAATCGCCCTGCCAGATGTTGCACTTGTGCTCACCACCCGGCGTCAGCGCGTTGCCCCATGCGTAGCGACGCTGCTCGTGGCCGCCTCGTGCCGCAAATTCCCATTCCGCCTCAGTTGGCAGGCGTTTGCCTGTCCACTTAGCGAACGCGTTCGCATCGTTATATGAAACCTGCGTGACAGGGTGGTCCATGCGATCGGTGATGCCAGATTCTGGGCCATCCGGGTGCCGCCAGTCGGCACCTTCCATGCGCCACCACCAATCGGCACCGGCGACGCGTTGCTCAACTTTCTCCGCGTCCTTATCGGAAACGAAGTGGTGAAACGAGAACGACCATCCGAACTGCTCCGCCTCGGTCACGTACTGTGTGTCATCTATGAACTCGGTGAACTGTTCGTTGGTCACCGTGGCTTCGTCAATCAGAAAGGGGGCAACAGCCACCTTGCGGATTGGTCCTTCGCCATCCAGAGGGAAGCCAATCTTGTCCTCCGTGCCCATCAGGAACTCGCCGCCGGCGAGTTTCACCATGCCTTCTGGGGAGAACTTTTTGGTCGACAGTGACAGAGTCTGCGGCTGTAGCGGGGCGTCATCTCGAGGCGGCGCGCAGCAAGCGTCGGTCGACGGCATTGGATTGGATTCGGGTGTGCGGTCCATAGATCTCCTGAGATTTCGCCTGAGCTTCAGGCAACTACATGCCACTGTAGGGTAAATTCGGATCAAAACATCGTCAATCGTTCAACAGCAGATATTCAATTTTGGGGGCAGGTAAATGGGGAAGCTAGACGGCAAGGTCGCATTGATCACGGGCGGCGGTGGTGGCATTGGCAGCGCCACGGCACGGTTGATGGCCGCGGAAGGCGCTCGTATCGTCGTCACAGGCGTGCCGGAAGCGCAAGTGAATTCTGTGACCGCAGAGCTGGTGGCCGATGGCCATGAGGCGATCGCCACCGTCACCGACGTCTCTAAGGCCGACCAGGTTGAAGCGGCCGTTGCCACCACCGTGTCCGAGTTTGGTTCGCTGGACATACTGGTGCCGAACGCCGGGATCCAGCTTCACGATCGCGACATCGGCCTGCATGATCTTTCCGAGGACGTCTGGGACGCCACCATGGACGTGAACCTGCGGGGCATCTACCTGGCGTGCCGATTCGGACTCAAGCAGATGTTGGCCCAGGGCACAGGCGGCGCAATCGTGATCGTCAGCTCTATAACTGGCATCTCCGGCATCAGCGAGAACTTCGCCTACCTCACCAGCAAGGGAGCGTTGCTGGCGTTGAGTCGCAACATAGCGCTCACGTACGCAAAAGACGGCATACGCTGCAACTCCGTCTGCCCCGGCGCGCTGGAGCGCACGCCGAACCACGATATCCACCTGCGGCCTGAGGCGCGAGCTGCGATGCTCAAAGAGACCACTCCCCTGGGCCGCATTGGCACGCCGGAAGATATTGCGCCGATGATCACGTTCCTTGCGTCTGAGGACGCCAGCTACGCGACGGCAGGAACGTTTGTGGTTGATGGAGGCCGGACGCAGATCTAGTGCCTGCGGCACGGGCAATTGCCGCAAGGCGGCGAAGATACCGCGCTCCGCTGTCCTCTCCCCCAATGGGCGAGGGGATAAGGCCGACGATCGCGTAGCGGCAATTCGTGAATTGCCCACGTTTGGTTTGTCCTGTCGCACGGGCCTCCAGCCCGCAATGGGTGGGCAGGGATGCCCACGCGACTGGACGGCTCGCACGCGCAGAGATGCCCGTGCCACGCGGCGGTGCGGGCTAGACGCGCCCCTCTACGCTCAATTCTGTGCGCCGCAATATTGACCTGCCCCCAAGACCGTTACCACCGATTATCTCGGTTCTCCGACTAGCTGTAGCCTGGGCATGATGACCTCTGGGGCTGGCGGTCGGTATCCAAGTGAGCTGTGTGGCCGGATCGTGTTGTACTCCCTCCTCCAACGTTCTGTCAGTATCTC
>CAUZJA010000126.1:0-8111 GCA_963579925.1 Dehalococcoidia bacterium
GATGGACCGCTTCGCCGCCGCCGCAAACGCGGGATTCAAAGGCGTCGAATATCTCTTCCCGTACGACAACGATGCTGGCGAGATCAAAGAAGCACTCGATGCCAATGGCCTTGAGCAGGTGCTCTTCGACTTCCCCGCTGGCGATTGGGGCGCAGGCGAGCGCGGCATCACGATTCACCCTGATCGCGTCTCGGAATTCCAGGACGGCGTCGGGTCGGCAGTCGAGTACGCACAGGCGCTGGGCTGCACCCGCATTACCGCGCTGGCTGGCAAAGTGCCTGACCACGTCAACCCCATCGACCTGAGTGACACCTTGATCTCCAACCTTCAGTTCGCAGCAGACGCTGCCGCCAAAGTTGGCGCAACGGTGATGGTGGAGGCGATCAACACTCGCGACATCCCCGGCTTCTTCGTACACCGCACCAACCACGCCCTGCAGGTGATCGACATGGTCGGCCGGGACAACGTGAAGTTGCAGTACGACATTTACCACATGCAGATCATGGAAGGTGACGTCGCCATCGCCATGGAGACGAACCTCGACAGCATCGGGCACCTCCAACTCGCCGATAACCCCGGACGCCACGAGCCCGGAACAGGCGAGCTCAACTACGACTTCCTGCTGCCGTACATCGACCAGATTGGCTACGATGGCTGGGTTGGTTGCGAGTACGCACCCGCAGGCGACACCGTCGCTGGCCTCGGCTGGACCAAGAAGTACCTCTAGAATTGCGACTAACGGTAGCGGCGGGTCTAAGACCCGCTCTCCCCGTGGCACATCAAACAATCACTTGAAATTGAGATAGCAATTACATACGTCTACAGTCTGCACCATTACCGCTTGCGAAGAGCGGGTCACAGACCCGCCGCTACCGAAGGAAAACGAGACTGAAATGCCGAAATTCGAAGCCAACATCCAGTTCATGTACACGGAGTACGAGCCGCTCGATCGATTCGACAGGGCCGCAGCCGCTGGTTTCACCGGCGTGGAGTGGCAGTCGCCTTACGACACGCCAATCCCAGACATCGTAGAGCGGCTCCAGAAGAACAACCTGACGCAGGTGCTCATCAACCTGCCCACCATGGATCCGGATTCCGGTACAGCGAACCTCGCAATCAATCCTGCGCGCCAGGACGTGTTCAGGGAGCGCGTGGACATGGGTATTGAGTACGCCAAAGGACTGGGCGTACTGTGCGTCAATAGCGGCGTTGGCCCGGCTGTCGAAGGCGTGTCGGACGAGGACATGTGGGGCGCGTACGTGGAGAACATCAAATACGCAGCACCGCTGTTCGCAAAGATCGGCACCAAGCTCGCAATAGAGCCAATCAACACCCGTGACCAGCCCGGCTTCTTCATCAACACCTCCACAGCTGGAGCGAAAGCCGTAATAGACGTCGGGCATGAGAATTTCGGTCTTCAGTACGACGTTTACCACATGCAAATAATGGAAGGTGACCTCGCTCCGCACATCGAAGCCAATCTGGACATCATCAGTCACATCCAGATCGCCGACACACCCGGCCGCCACGAACCCGGCACCGGCGAGATCAACTACCCGTTCATCTTCAACTACCTCGACAAGATCGGTTACGCCGGCTGGGTTGGCGCTGAGTACCACCCCATCGGCCACACAGAAGAGGGCCTCGATTGGGTGAAGCCATACCTGCAGGCATGAGAACTAAATGCCCGGCTTGATTAACATCCCACCGAAGCCAGAATCCGCGAAGGACTGGTTCGGTGAGATTGTCGGCACCGGATTCGGCTCGGGCCTCGGCCCAATCGCTCCCGCCACATGGGGTAGCGCCGCCGCACTGATCGTCTACTTCCTGCTGGGCTTCGATGGCGACACCGTGGGTTTCTGGGTACTCCTCGCGATCACCATCGCCATCGGCATTCCCGCCGCATCCATCCTCAGCCGACCCGGCGATGAAGACCCCAAACGCGTCGTAATCGACGAGTGGGCGGGCGTCTACGTCACCGTGGCGTTCCTGCCCAACGAGTGGCAGTGGCTTCTCGCCGGATTCTTCATCTTCAGAGTCCTCGACATCCTCAAACCATGGCCCGCCAACCGCCTTGACGCAATCCACAACGGCTTCGGCGTGGTCTTCGATGACATCGCCGCCGGTATCTACGGCGCAATAGGCCTCAACGTCATCTACCTGCTCTTCTTCGACTGACATGGACCCGCAGTTCGCCGACGTGAAGTGGGTCTTCTTCGACTGGGGAGGTGTGCTCAAAGACGAGTTTGAGATCTATCGCCAGATCGCTAAAACATCGACTTCGTTCCTGGCCGATAAGTCCGTCAATATTGACGAGACAATCCTCTATGAGCGGCTGCTTGTCCTCGAACGACAGGACACCGCAGTTCGCTTGCCGCAAGCACTGGGAGAGCAGGGCGTTCCCGCCGAGTTGACCGGTGAAGCAACAACTTCCACTGAAACGGCTCCCGCACTGCTCGCGCAGACTCCATATGAAGGCGTATCTGAAGTCATGTCGGCGCTGGGCGAAAAGTACGGGCTAGGAGTGATTTCCAACGGACGAAACATCGCTCGTACCCTTGAGCTAGAGGATATCGATCACTTCTTTGGCGTCATTGTTGGATCACTGGAATTTGGATACTCAAAGCCACACCCAATGATTTTTGAGGGTTCTCTAAAACTCGCAGACTGCACTGCTGGTCACGCGGTTATGGTCGGCGATCGCCTCGACAAAGACATCGCCGGTGCGAAGCAGGTCGGCATGCTCACGATACGAGCCCGCCAGGGCATATACGCCGATGACGAACCGTCCAACCCGGATGAGATCGCAGATGCTGAGATTACAGACATCCGCCAACTGTCAGCGCTGCTGCTGTATTGATTTGCCTCCTCGCCCGCCGGGAGAGGATTGAGGTGAGGGGGCTGTTGCGGGATTCGCTGCGTATCAATAGCCCCAGCAGCCCCCTCATCCTAGCCTTCTCCCGGGGGGCGAAGGGACAAATCACCGACATCGGCAGGCGTAATACCACCCCACGCGGGCCAGTATGATGTCGGAGAATCTCATCGTTCGTGAAGGGTGAAAAAAGATAAAAGTTCAGAACGTCAACACAACTGACCTTTCAGATGCCATTAGTCTTGGCTGTCGCACAATGTCCAGCGTTTTCAACGCTGATGACGACAACATCCCGTTCTTCGGCTCCCGTGTGCGTCCCGATGCAAGCCTGAGTTTTAGCCCCAGACACTCGGAATCACACGTCCCCGGCCGCCACCTCAACGCACTGTTGAACGCCGAAAACGCCATCGGCATCACGCTCGATGAGGCAGCAGTCGAGAAACATGCGAACGCCGCCTTCTACTCATACGGTGGCCCCTTGCCACTGCCACTCAATCGAGCCGAACTCGGTGGTGAGTTGGTGAACTTCTCTCCCCACAACGTCCGGGAAGGCTTCCATGCGCTCTACGTCCTCGTCGCTTACCGAGACTCAGCGAAAGCACGTGAGATAGCCGAAGCAAGTATCGAAACTATCTTTGAGTACTGGGATCCTAAGCAAGATTGGAACGCCGAGGAACTGCGCCTCAAGTACGGCATCATCGTCTACCAAGAGCAGTCGTTCATCGTTGGTCTGGCAAGGGCGATTGGCCCGCTCGTGAAGTACTTCCGAACTACGGGGCACGGTCGAGCGCTAGAGCTTGCGCTTTTGCTGAAGGACAAAGTCGTCGATGGCTGGTTTACGGCCGAAGGTCAGTACAACATTGAGGTCTTCGGCACCCACACGCACTCCACAACGTGCGTGATGTCCGGGCTGGTACAACTGGCCGATCTGACCACCGACGCGCCGTTGATGGCCCGCGTAAAGGCGTTTTACGACAACGGCCTGTGGGCGATAAGGGACGAACTGGGCTGGGTGATCGAGAACAACGCACCCGACGGCAACCCGGACCGCGGCGAGGTCAACAACACGGGCGATATCGTTGAAACGGCATTGATACTTGGACGCTGGGGCCACGTGGATGCCTACCAGGACGTCGAGCGGATCCTGCGTGGCCATCTGCTGCCATCGCAACTCCGCGACATCTCATTCATCCAAGACCCACCCAATCCGAACAACGAAGATGGCCTGAGGGACGTAGCAAATCGCCACCTCGGTGCGTTCGGCTTCCCCGCACCCTACGGCCACCAACCCGTAGACGCCGGCGACGACCCCAAGTACCCGGATCAGTCGGCGCCAGTGGTGAGCTTCAACATGGACATAGTTGGTGGCACCGTGGGCACACTGTGTGAGGTCTATCGCGAGGCGACTCGTGTCGACGCCACCGGCCACTCAGTGAACCTGCTCTTCGACCACGAAACAGACGCGATCGCAGTTCGTTCGCCGTATACGCATGATGCACTCGCGATCACAACGAAGTCACCGGGTCCACTGCGAGTTCGCATTCCGGCGTGGGCGACACAAGTGCGGGCCACTCTGGCGGGATTGGAGACGCACGGCCTCCAATCAGGCGGCTATCTGCTCTTTTCTGCGATGCCTGTGGGGCAAGAACTGCGCATTACGTTCGCATTGGAGCCATCGGAGGTCGTGCTGAAGCACCGCACCCGCCAGATTCCCGTTCGCATGCGGGGTGATGCAGTGGAAGCTATGGAAGACTTCGGAGCAGACCTCACGTTCTTTGAGCCGCTGAGCCAGTAGCTGTTTTCCTCTCCACCAACGAAAGGCATCCAACGGTGAATCAAATATTCAAAGATGTCCGCTGGCTCTTCTTCGACGTCGGCTCCACGCTCATGGACGAGACGGCGGCGCATGAGGCCCGCGGACTACAAGTCGTAAATGCGATGGCCGATCTGGGCGTTTCGATTACATCTGACGAGTGGGCAGCAGCATACGAAGATGCGTTCTCATGGGCACTGAATCGCATGCTCGAACACGCCGTCATGAAGTTGGGACTCACTGAGAGCGACGCCGACGTCGCGCGCAGTAAGACATCGTTTGATCGCTCACTTGAAGTTCCGTACCCGCATGCGCTTGAGACGGTATCTGCGCTAGCAAGGCACTACAGCGCGGGAATCATCGCCAATCAAGACCCGGGGATGGTCGAACGACTCCGAGTGCTGGGCATAGACCAATACTTTGACATTGTTCTGGGATCAGGCGACATCGGCCTCAGCAAACCCAACCCGGAAATCTTTCGCCGTGCACTGCTGCTAAGCGGCTGCCCACCCAAACAGACGGCTATGATCGGCGACCGTACCGGGAACGACATCATCCCAGCGAAGACTCTCGGCATGAAGACGATTCGCGTACGCCAGGGATTCACTCATTCAATCGAACCAACCTCACAACCAGAACGCCCCGACGCTGAGGTCGAGGCGATTGCCGATTTGGCTGGATTGCTCGGCGGGTGACTTTCTTCCTCTCTCAGAGGGAGAGAGGATGTGACGAAAACTACCCCGCCAACACGCCTGCCATTACCTCGCCAATATCGGCTGGGGTCTCAGCGATGTGCGCGCCTGCCTCACGCAGCGCTGCAATCTTGTTGGACGCTAGCGCTGATGGTCCTGTGACGATCGCTCCAGCGTGGCCCATGCGGCGGCCGGGAGGCGCTGATTGCCCAACTATCGTCGCCACAACCGGTTTACCCAACTTGTCGGCGATGAACTCCGCAGCTTCCTGCTCGCGCGTTCCGCCAATCTCGCCTAGAAGCACCACCGCCTCAGTGTCATCATCGGCGGCAAACAGCTCCAGAACGTCCACGAACGTTGTGCCGTTGATCGGGTCTCCGCCGATGCCCACTACGGACGACTGTCCAATGCCGCGTGAACTCAACTGGTCGACTGCCTCGTAGGTCAGCGTTCCGGAACGAGACACTACGCCTACCTTGCCGTGCTTGTGAATAGCTCCCGGCATGATGCCGACTTTCGTCTTCGTGCCGGGAGTGATCAGGCCGGGGCAGTTGGGGCCAATAAGGCGTGAACCGCTGCCCTCGATGTAGGCTCGTACCTTGACCATGTCCTGGACTGGTACGCCTTCTGAAATGCAGATAACCAGCGGAATACCCGCATCAATCTGCTCGATAATCGCGTCTGCCGCGCTTGGTGCAGGGACGAAGATGAGTCCCACGTTGGCCTGCGTCTCCGCGACTGCATCTTTCACGGTCTCAAAGATAGGAACAGCGTCCTCAAACTTCATGCCGGAGCGGTTGGGATGCACGCCTGCGACCATGTTGGTGCCGTACGTCCGACAAGCGTCGGCGTGGTAGCTGCCTTCTCGGCCAAGGCCCTGAACCAGCAATCGTGTGTTGCCATCGACTAGAACGCTCATTAGTTTGCCTCCGCCATTACTCTGGCGATAGTCGGTGCAGCTTCTGAGAGGGCGTCGGCAAACGTCACATTCAAATCTGAGTTCTTCAGGATTTCCAGGCCTTCCTTTGCATTTGTACCTCGCATCACCGCAACTATCGGGACCGATGAACCGCTCTCGGTTGCGCCCTGCACAACTCCTCTGGCCGCAATGTCGCAGCGGAGGATCCCGCCGAATATGTTCACTAGAACGGCTTTCACATCAGGGTCAGAAACGATGATGTCGAACGCCTCTGCGATCTTGTCTTCCTGCGCTCCACCGCCAACGTCCAGGAAGTTCGCCGGGTTCGTGCCCGCTCGGAGCGTAATGTCCATCGTGGCCATCGCCAGCCCTGCACCGTTCACCATGCAGCCAACGCTGCCATCGTCCAGTTTTACGTACGCCAGACCAGCGTCATTCGCCCGCCGTTCAAGCTCACCATCCTGCGCTGGATCAGCCAGCTTCGCAAGATCGGGATGCCGGAACAGGGCGTCGTCTTCGATATCTATTTTCGAGTCCAGCGCCACAACCTGATCGTCGCCAGTCACCACAAGTGGATTGATCTCAATCAGCGTTGCATCGGTCTCAGTGAAGACCTTGAACAGGTTCATGATTAGGGCCGAGGCCGATCGAACCGACTTCGGTGGGATCCCCAGAGCAATAGCAATGTCACGTGCCTGGTAAGGCCACAGGCCGTGAACCGGGTCGGTTGCCATCCGGATCAGTTTCTCAGGGGTTTCTTCTGCAACCGTTTCAATGTCCATGCCACCTGCCTGGCTGGCCATGATCACAGGGGTGCGCATCTCTGCATCAACCACAATGCTGATGTAGAGCTCAGTTTTGATATCGGTAAGTTCTGCCACCAGCACGCCATTGATAGGCGCACCTCCCGGCCCTGTCTGGTGCGTTACAAGTTTGGTGCCTATTAGCGACCTTGCTACGTCTGCAGCTTCATCCGCACTGCTTACCAGCTTGACCCCGCCCGCGAGCCCGCGCCCGCCTGCGTGAACCTGCGCTTTGACCACCGCTTTGCCGCCAAATGACTCGGCAACTGAGCGCGCCTCTTCCGGCGTTTCAACATAGGTTGCACTGGGAACCGGAACGCCAAATCGCGCCAGGATATCCCTTGCCTGATACTCGTGAAGTTTCAATTGACCTGCCTGTTTCTAGACCACTCACATCTGCACGCCGAGAACAGTGGCGCACGATTCGCTAGGTTAGCAGGGAGGCGGGAGTTATGGCCGGGACCTCGTGCAATGTGTCCATCGGAAGAAGGCCTCAGGATCGCACTGCGTTCGTTCGAACCGCCTGGAATCCTGGCTGGCAGAACGATTCGCGCAGTTTCGCGCTGGGCGTCTGGTGGTCACTACCCATCGGGTGTGAGCCACGTGATTGATCTGGCGAACCCGTTGGAACTGAGAAGCTTCGGCCTCCACGGGCACACTTGGGTTGCGCTCTTCATCACGGAGACGCCGCCGGAGCAGAATGATTGTGGCAGGCGATCTTCAGCAGGAGGACCCCGGTGCAATGGTAGGTAGGTAATAAAAGCAATGGGGTACACCATGGCAAAAGTACTCATCGTGGACGATGACGCAGACATCAGGATGGCGCTTAGCCTCAGCCTGGAAGATACCGGATACTCACTATGCGAGGCCGCAACAGGCGGAGAAGCCTTTGGAAAGGCTCTTATCTCTCAGCCCGACGCCGTGCTTCTGGACATCACGATGCCCGGTCGAGACGGATTTTCCGTCCTGAAAGACCTCCGGGAGCAGCCAGCCACCCAGGAAATTCCCATAC
>CAUZJA010000127.1:0-8065 GCA_963579925.1 Dehalococcoidia bacterium
ACCCCTCAAGAAAACGGATTCCGATGTGAGTACGTCTGCTCCTCAGACGTCATGAACTCCAGCAGCGCAGCGTCACCATTTCGGTTCGCCTCTACCGCTCGCAGTATCGCCGGACCCACATCTGCGGGGTCCGACACACGCTCGGACCAACCACCAAGCGAGCGCGCAATCTCTGCATACCCACCGCCCAGATCACGAGTGCCGTACATCTCGTGAGATGTCTCCATATGCGGAATCTCAACTGCCATAGTGCCGTTGTTCAACACAACCGTGGTGATCGGAAGATCTGACCGCACCGCGGTCTCGAAGTCCAAGCCAGTCATGCCGAATGCCGCATCGCCCATGAAATTCGCACAGATCTTCGATGGGTCTGCAAGCTTCGCCCCAATCGCCAAACCCAGCCCCGTGCCAAGCTGGTGCGACTTGCCCCAGCCCAAATACGTCCGAGGCCCGTTTGATCGATAGAACGGCAGCATTTCGAAGCGCGGGTTCCCTGAATCGTGCGTAACAATTGCCTCCGCGGGATCAACGTTCAACATGAACTCCCGTATGACCCGATACGGATTGATCGGCCGTTCATCAGACTCCAACAGCGGAAGCCATGAAGCCATCCACGCCGACCGGCTGGCATCAATCTCCGCCACCGGCCCATCATTCGGATCAACAGGCTGGTCGCCCGTCAACTCCGCGACCACCTCAATCAACTGCCGCAGCACGTGCTTCGCATCACCCAGAATGGCGTGATCAACGTCGTAACTCTTGCCAATATCAATTGGGTCGTTTGTGACATGAATAATCCGCTTGCCCGGCGGAATCGGCGTCACCATCCCGTGAATCGTCAGGCTCGTGCCCACTGCCAGCACGAGGTCTGCCTCGCCAAAGAACTTCACCGCCGGGCCGCTCATCACCTGCGACACGCTCCCCAGCGCCAGTGGATGCGTCTCTGAGAAGGCACTCTTTCCCGCCATGGTCGTGGCAACCGGCACCTGCAGGTACTCCGCAAGCTCGGTCAGCTCATCCCACGCCTCGCCGTACAACACGCCAGCACCTGCCAGAATCACCGGCCGCTCAGCCCCCAGCAACGACTCCGCAGCCGAGGCTGTCTCCTGCGCGTCACCCATCGACTTCGCAACCGGCGCCGGTCGATACGCGGCAACCAGTTCAGGGTCGATCTCCGATGTCGCGATGTCAGCCGGTATCTCCACCATCACCGGTCCCGGCTGTCCGTTCTGAAGCTGCGAAAACGCCCGACGCATCGTGGCAGGCAATCGCCCAGGCACCGTCAGCTGCTCAACGCTCTTCGTAACTGACTCCATCGAACGCATCGAACTAAACAGCGGATGCGTATCCTGCGTCGCCCGCGGATGTCCCAGCGGAAGCAGCAACACTGGCGATGAGTCTGAGTACGCCGTCGCAATGCCCGGATAAGCGTTCTCCACGCCCGGCCCGTACTGCATCGCAAACACAGCAGGGGTCTGCCCGTTGGTCACCCGAGCGTAGCCATCAGCGATTCCGACGCCCACGCGCTCCTGCCGACAGATAATCGGCCGGATTCCAACCTCGGCTGCCGCCTCAATTACAGGCGTTGTCGGGAAGCAACTGAGGTACTCCGTGCGCTCCCGTTTGAGAATTTCCGCTATCGCCTGTGTTACCAGCATATTCAAACTCCATTGCGACCCGACTAGCAGGAATCAGGCCAAGCATCGCACCCACCTCACTCCATGTCGAGGAAGCAATAGACGATAATGCCCGCAAACGCCCTCACTTAATGAATCAGGAATCCAAATGAGTAGCGATACCTCCCACGTAAAAGCACTTGTATTCGACGTGTTCGGCACAGTAGTCGATTGGCGAACTTCGATCACCCGCGAGATCAGCGTAGTGGGTACACGCCTCGGCGTCGATCGCGACTGGCAAGCCTTCGCCGACCGATGGCGCGGCGGCTACAGCGATGGAATGCAGGAGTTCCGGGACGGCAAGCGTGAGTGGCGAACCGCCGACCAGATGCATCGCGAAAGACTGGACATCCTGCTGCCAGAGTTCGGCATCACTGGCCTATCGGAAGAAGAGACGGAATATCTCAACCGAGCATGGCACAGGCTCGACCCATGGCCTGATTCTGTTGAAGGGCTCACGCTCCTGAAGTCAAAGTTCGTCATAGGCACGCTATCCAACGGCAACATCGGACTCCTCGTCAACATGGCGAAGTACGGCGGTCTTCCCTGGGACGTTGTCTTCTCAGGCGATCTCGTCAACAGCTACAAGCCAGACCCAAAGGTCTACCTCTCCGCCGCAACCTTCCTCGGCCTCGAGCCGCACGAAGTGATGATGACCGCCGCCCACAACGGGGACCTCCTCTCCGCCCAGGAATCCGGCCTCTCCACCGCCTTTGTAGCCCGCCCAACCGAATACGGCACAGGCGAACGCAAGGCCGAACTCGAGGCAGCTTCCGGACTCGACATAGGCGCAACAAGCTTCATAGACATGGCGAACAAGCTCGGCATAGACGGGTAGGGCAGATCGATCACCGCAGTCTCTGACCCGGTTGCAAATAGTGCGGTCTTGCAGCCCGCACGAGTGATCCAACGACCCAAGAATGTTGTCATCCTGGGCGGCTCAGCGACCGGGATCTCAGCCTCGTCAACCGCCACGCGCAAACAACCATGCTCATCCGCTGATCGCCTTCGGCCCGCGCTCCACACGGAGATCCCACGGCCCAAGGCGCCCGCAGGATGACAATCGTGACGGCCGGACGTCGCGACGTGGGACTGGCAACCTTGAACGCCCTTTCCGAGTAATCTCCCGTTTACCCGGTTTACATATGGCCCCGTACGATCACTTGCACTAAACTTTTACCCCAATGTCATCTCTCTTCCACAAAGCCAGCACCGCCTACTACGGCTGGTACGTCATCGGCGCACTCTTCTTCACCATCTTCATCGGTGTTGGAGTGCGTGGCTCATACGGCGTCTTCGTCAAAACGTGGGAAGACGACTTCGGCGCATCCGTCACGCTCATTTCAGTTGCGGCATCCCTTGGCTGGCTCATGAACGGCGCGTCGCAGCCGCTCTTCGGCAACCTGACCGACAAGTACGGTGGCCGACCCATCATCATCCTCAGCTTCATCCCCATGGGCCTTGGCACAATCGCCATGGCCTTCGTCACCAACGCCTACATGCTGATCTTCATGTACGGATTCGTGATTTCCTTCTTCTCGGGCGGAATCATGTTCTCTACAGGCGGGCCAGTCGTCGCCCAGTGGTTCAGTGCCAAACGAGGTACAGCCATGAGTATCCTCGCCTCGGGAGGCTCTGTTGGAGGGTTGATTCTCGTTCCATTCGCCGCCTATCTTCTGATCCAATTCAGCTGGCAGACGGCCTGGGTCGTCATGGGCATAATCATGCTTTCACTGGGCTTGCCAGTCCTACTTCTGTTACTCAAGAGCAGGCCAAAAGACATGGGACTGAAGCAGGATGGCTACGAGCGCACACGAGATATCTTCGACACTCCACCCCCTAAGGAACTGGCCGGCCCGCTAAACACTGATCGTTGGCAAGACTCATACGCCTCAGCCCCAATGTGGCAGCTCTCTATGGCATACGTCGTCTGCGGCATCACGACCGCCAGCATTTCTGTTCACTTTGTGCGCTGGGCCGTGGATCAGGACATCTCCGCAGGCAAGGCGGCAGTAGCGTTTGGCCTGCTGATGGGCATCAACGCTCTTGGCGTACTCACCATCGGGTACCTATCCGACAAGATGCAGCGGAAGACCCTCCTCGGCATGGTCTACCTAATCCGATCCCTCGCGTTCCTCTCATTCATCGTCTTGCCTCCGAACGTTGCGCTGTGGGCGTTCGCCGTAATCGGCGGTGGTTCATGGCTCGCAACCGTGCCGCTCACAACATCTCTAACCGCTGATGTTTATGGAGTCAAAACGCTGGGCACACTCTCAGGGCTGATCAACCTCGCCCATCAGTTGGGCGGAGCAGGCGCAGTGCTCGCATTCGGCATCGTTTTCGACATGTTCGACACCTACGACCCTGCCTTCGCCGGAGGCTTCATCACGCTGCTCATCGCAGGAGTTATCAGCCTCTCAATCAACGAGCGTAAATACTCCGGCCGCTATCAGAAGCCCGGCGATACCGTCCTGCAGCCGATCGCTGAAGGCGACTAACCCGCCATGGCCGCGCCCCTCGCCCCGGTCGCCCACCACTCTGAGTCCGTAGACCCCGCACTCTGGAAGTGGATCCAACACCAGATAGACGTGACGACGGGCCTCAGTGCCATAGCTATCGTCATCATCTTGGGCATCATCATCGTGGCCATCCCGCTCATCGTCATCATCTTCGCTATCCGCAGTAAAAAACACGCAGAGTCAGAACGCTCATCGAGCGGCTCTGATGACTATCCCGCCTGATCATGCGGAAGCCGGAACAGGCGGTTCAGTCGTATCCGCGTATACGACTGGCCTGGAACCGATCGCTAACTAGGCGTTAATGTAATAGCCACACTGACCGCTCGATAGAAGAACTGATCCACAAAGTTAATGGCGTGAACACCACTCGTAATTACAGAAATATCCTACTGTGGGCATTTGGCCTAACGCTGGCTGCCGACGCGCTCTCCAAAGCGCTGATCTTCCACTTCCTTGGCAACTCCGTGGTCGGTCTCTTCGGCGACGTCAAATTGAGAATTCTGTACAACTCATCTGCCCCAATCGGACTCGGCAACAGCATGCTCGGCGTTCTGGTTCTCGGGATCGCCGGAATCGCAGTCGTCCTCATGCTCCGCTGGGCGTGGCAAACCAACAGTTCCGGATCACTCTACGTCGGCCTCATGACTGGAGGCGCCTTCGGAAACCTGCTCGACAGATTCATAGGCGGCTCCGTACTGGACTGGATTGACGGCGGCTTTCACGGCGTATTCAACCTGGCGGATGTAGCGATCCTCGCCGGGATAGTCCTGTTCCTGATCACGCAGCTATTCGACTCATCATCATCGGAATGCGATGTCCGATCACCAACAGAACTGCCTCTCGTAGACGACCCGATCTGACCTCTCTGCCAAACTATTCAGGAGCCCGCAACAACTCCGGCAGACCATCCAGCAACTCCATGGCGTTGTCGAAGTAGCGCCCCTCAACCAACAGCACCGCACTCAAAGCGGCGTTGAGCGCGCCGTACAGATACTGACTGTTGTCGCCATGCACCACATGCGGAACATCGTGATCCGTAAGAATCTGAGCAGCAATCGCCATCGACCCAGGATCAGTCATAGACATGATCCTGATCAGCCCGCGGTCTTCATTCACCGGAATTCAACACGCGCCTCAGCCTGCGTCCTACATGCGAGAATCCGATGCGCTCATAAAAGCGCTCGGCATTCGCCCCACCGGGCGGCGTGCCCAGTTCCACAATCCTGCATCCGCGACTAGCCGCCTCTGCCGACACTGCGTCCACCAGTTGGGCACCGAGCCCACCGTTTCGATGCGCCGCATCGATATACATCTCCTGAATGATGGCGTACTTGCCCATCGTCCTGATCGCATCCTGAAACGAGACCGTGCAAACACCCACAACGCGATCTCCATCATCGGCAATGACAATCGCACCGTCAGCTTCGCCCGAAATGACGCGATCACACATCGCCTGTGCCTCGGCGACCGGCAGAGCACCACCACCCAGCTCCAGGATCAGCGCGTTTATCGACGCGGCAATCTGTCCAGCATCTTCTACATTTGCGAGTCTGATATTCAACGAGCCAATCCCATCAACACGCCACGCCCAATTCATCGTCCTGAAGACGGCGGCTCCGCAACCGACGTGAGGATCTCATCCCCAACGCCACATCAACGCGCCACTTCCCACGCACAACCTAACCCTTCCACGTAAAGAACTCAGAAACCTCCAGCAGCAGTCGATCCAACTCATCTGAGTCCCGAGAATCCATGTGCTTGCGTGCCGGCCCCCGCATGTATGGAGAATCGATCACCCCTCGACGATGCAGCACGTTCTTGTACACAGCAGCGCCAAACGCGCTCTCAAACAAGAGCATCGGCGCCATCTTGTTGTAGATACGAATCGACTCCGCCTCATCGCCGCGCTCCAGCGCACCCCACAGCGCCGCGTGAACGTCTGGCACGTGGCAGCCCGGCATCGTGCCGCTGGCGCCGCGAGCGTACTCGTCCAGCAAGTAACGACCGCCCATGCCGCCCATCACGCCTTCCAGCGCCTCGCCAGCAGCTTCAAACTCTGCGGTGATCGCCTGACCCGGCGGCATCGTCTCTTCTTTGATGTAGGAGATCGTCTTCACATCTTTCAGCAGGCGAACCATCACATCAAGCGGAATCTTCTGGCCTGCTGGCGGGTCGTGATTCTGGATGAACACCGGAATCTCAACCGCCTCACCTATGCCTCGGTAGTACTCCTCCATCACGAACGGCGACACGCTACGAGAGATCGGCGGCAGTGCCATCAACGCGTTCGCTCCGGCCTCCTGCGCCGACAGCGACAGCTCAATCGCATGTTGGACAGACACTCCTGAGATACCGGCTACCAGCGGCAGTGCCCCGGCATTCGCATCCACCCCGGCCTTGATGACCGCAACGCGCTCAGAGTCAGAGAGTGTGAAAAATTCGCTGGCGTTGACTGGCATAACAATCCCGTGCGAGCCAGTAGCAATGCAGTACTCAACGCACTTCGACACGCCTTTGAAGTCGATCGATCCGTCTTCATGGAACGCCGTCACAGGAATCGCGTACACGCCCCTGAACTTCGCCCGAGACCGCAGCATCTCCGCTTCTGTCACCAATTGATCCTCTTCTCTGGACCCGGGAAGGGCCTCAAAATGTCCGGTTCTTTTTGCGCAAGAACTCGACTGTAACGCAAACGGTTGCCTCTTCGCGGGTACAATCCTGCATCCACACCACTCCAAATTCTTAATTGATAGCAATAAATGCTGAGGTAGGACATATGCCGGACATAATGCGCGGTGCGCTGCACGATGGTGGCGACAAGGTTAATTTCCGCGACGATCTTGCGATGCCAGCGCCGTTCCCCGGCTCCGCACTTATCCGAGTCCGCCAGTCCGGCATCTGCGGCTCCGATCTCCACATGAACAATGAGCGCACTGAACAGCAGGTAGTCCCCAGCGGGCATGAAGTCACCGGCGAGATTGTTGAACTGCCAGATGGCGAAACAGACCTGCAGGTTGGCGACCGGGTGGCTATCGAAACAATCGGGGCAGGGCAGGCGTGTCTCAACTGCTGGTACTGCCGCTCAGGCCAGTACCGCCACTGCCAGAACAAATCTGGCGATACAGGTGGCGGATTTGCTGAGTACATGACCCGCAAACCTGCCGGTCTCTTCAAACTCACCGACGACATGGACTGGACCGACGGCGCTCTAGTCGAGCCGTTGGCCGTCTCCGTGCACGCCGTCCGATGGGGTGGCATGGCCCCCGGTGACACCGTTGCCGTCGTAGGCTCCGCCACCATCGGCCTCACCGCCATCGCAGCCGCCCGCCACCTCGGTGCCGGCAAGATCATCGCCTCCGCCAAGTACGATCAGCAGAAGATGGCCGCTGCGGCAATGGGCGCCGACATCGTCGTCGGCTCTGAGCCGGGAGAACTTGAAGAGGCAGCCCGCGATGAAACCGATGGCCGCGGGGCAGACATAGTGCTGGAATCTATCGGTGGCACAAGGTCAGACACACTCGTCCAATCACTGGAAACGTGCCGACCACAGGGCAAAGCCATCATCATCGGCGGCTTCCGCGATCCGTTTGAATTTGATTTCATGCGCCCGATGCTGCAAGAGAAGACGGTCCTGCTATCGTCCTGCTACGGCGTTGTAGACGGACACCACGACTACGAAGTGTCGATCGACATCCTCGCCAGCGGTCGGACCCCACTGCGAGAGATGGTCACGCACAGGGTCTCGTTGGAAGAGATTCAGGAGGGCTTTGACCTCGCGTACGACAAATCTTCAGGCTCACTCAAAGTGCACGTGGAGGTCTAGATGCAAAGCGCGATTTCAATGGCCTCAACCGAGGGTGAGCCAAACGG
>CAUZJA010000128.1:0-8019 GCA_963579925.1 Dehalococcoidia bacterium
GATACCTTTCACTTTTGTGCAAATTTTGTACTGAGGCGAGTATAGACCCATATCCTCCCTTCAGCCTGTAGTATTTCCTGATCTCAGCGACCCCGCATCTGCCATCCATATCCTGAATAGCAACACTAGAACATTAATAAGGGACCCAAAATGAAGATCCTGGTTACCGGAATTACCGGCCGCGTTGGCGCCAACATAGCCCGCCGTTTCATCGACAACGGCCATGAGGTGCGCGGATTCGTGTGGCCTGGTGACCGCAAAGCCGAAAACATGGCAAAGGTTGGCGCTGAGATCTTTGAAGGTGATCTGATCAACCATGATGATGTGATGCGTGCTTCCGGCGGAGTAGATGCGATCTTCCATCTTGGCGCTGCATTTCAAGCCGGTGGGCCGTTCACGCCGGAGCAGTACTTCGACATCAACGTCAAAGGGCTTTTCAACGTGCTTGAGGCCGGTTTGGCGCTGGGCGACGACCTGAAGCACCTGATCTGGACGAGCACTGACGCCACGATGCACAAGTACCCCCCCGGAGGCATCGCCGAGCCAATTCGAGAAGATTCGCTGTCTCTGGTCTCTACCGACTGGTACGGCTACACCAAGGTGCTGGGCGAAAACCTGGTTAATCGATACGTTCGCAAAAAGAATATGCCAGCCACGGTGATTCGCTTCGCCAACGTGTGGGGTGCAGGCGAAATCTTGAACTGGCCGCAGTTTTATCTCAAGACGTTCCTGGCCAACTTCGAGGGTCGTACAGACGACGTTGGAAAGGCCACTTATGAGGCCCTCAAAGCTGAAGACGATGGCACCAACAAGCTGATCATCGCTTGCGATGAGAATGGTCGGCCATGGAAGAAGCACAACGTTGAAGTGCGTGACCTGGTGCACGGCTTTGAGGCGGCGTTTGGCAAGGAATCAACCTTCGGCAAGACGTATCAGTTGGCCTCTCCCGGACCGTTCACCTGGGACACGGCTATCCCATACCTTGCAGAGCAACTCGACTTGCCCTACTGCCGGGTAAATCTTGCAGGCGCGTCCACGACGTTCTACGAGTACGACATGAGCGGCTCACGGAACGACTTTGGCTACAACCCTCAGGTGGGCTTCGAGGAAGCTGTACGCGAGGCCATCGCATATCGTGATGGCGATAGCGACGCGTTGATTAGCAGGGACTAAACCCCGGGGCAAATTCGAGTAGTCGATGGCATATGACTCGATTCAGTTGGATGACCGCCTGATTCTCAGGCCTCCAATATATGAAGACGCGCTGGCCGTCCTCGACATCATTGCCAGGGACAGCGCATACCTAGGCCAGTATTTGCCGTGGGCGGAGACTGTTCCTTCCCTGGAAGATCAGACTCGCTACATTCAGTCCCGTATGAATGATGAATCTGAATCGGACGGACGGAGAGCGGGAAAACAGTCTGAGTGGTACGCCATCCAGCTAGACGACGAGCTCGTGGGCGCAATCGAGTTGACGGTCACCAACGACACAGGGCGCAAAGGGGAACTCGGCTACTGGCTCGCCTCTCATTCGCAAGGTCGTGGGATCATGACCAGATCGGCGATCGCTTTGACGTCGCTAGGCTTCGCAGAACTACGCCTCAACGTCATATGGATCCACGCAGAATTGAGCAACACGCCATCTCGCAGCGTGGCGGAGCGGGCCGGATACGCGTTCAGAGGCAAGTTTTCCCCGAATATGCTCATGCGCCAAGACCCGGTGATCATGGCCGGATACTCCGCAGATGCTGATGAATGGGAACTGCCAGACTGACCGAGATCACAGCAGCGTGATCTCCCTACGTGATCTCAGGGGCCGACAGCGGGAGTAAGATTCTTCCTCAACTCCTATCTTCTTTACGCCAACTAACCGTGGATTATTTGATTTGAGCGCAACCAGCGTTACTGAGCCTACCGACGCGCCGTCGGTGGATGCGCCATCGCGCTTTGGCGCACTCAGGCACTCACAGTTCCGCCGATTCTGGCTTGGGTCTATCTTCGCGGTTGGCGCGTTCAACCTGAATATGCTTGCCCAGGGCATCCTGGTGTTCGACCTGACGGGCTCAGCGCTTGATCTGGGCACCCTTGGGCTTGCGACTGCCGTTCCCACCATTACGGTTACTCTCTTCGGCGGCGTTCTGGCCGACCGCATAGATCGGCGCAAGCTCCTGATGGGCGCGCAGATAGTTCTCGCGATTCTGCTGGCGCTTCTCGCTACACTTGTAGTCACAGACGTGATCCAGGTGTGGCATGTGTACGTCATCGCATTCTTCTCAGGGCTTGCGACAGGCATCGATTGGCCAACTCGCAATGCCATGTTCCCAACGCTGCTTGAAGACAGATCGCAGATGATGAGTGCGGTGGCGCTCTCTGCCATCCTCTGGCAGGGTTCGCGAATCATCGTCCCCACGACTGGCGGCTTCATCATCGCTGCGTTTGGACCTTCATTCACGTTCTTCATCGCCGCCGCCGCGTTCCTGGTTATGTTCGTCACACTGATGACGCTCAAAGTCCCGGCCACCCCCAAGGTACCGGGTCGGAATCCGCTCCATGAGTTCATCGAAGGCGTCCTGTACATCGGCAGAACCAAACTCTTTGCCATTCTCATTCCGCTCACGTTCTCCAACATGCTCTTCGGCATGATGTATATCCAACTGATGCCCGCTTATGTAGACCTGTTTGGCGGCAGCGCCCGTGAAATTGGCTACGTCTTCACAGGAGTCGGGATTGGTGCGGTGCTAGGTACCTTCGTCGTCGGGAGGTACCAGCAGGTGGCGTGGCTGGGCTGGATGATCCTGACCGGTGCCTTCCTGTCAGCCGCCCTCATATTCCTGTTCGCCATATCCCCTTACTACTGGGTGTCAGTGGTGCTTGCCGGCTCCGTTGGTTTCTTCAACTCCATGTACCAGATCAGCTCCATGACGGTGCTCCAGTTGCGGGTTCCTGAAGGATTGCGAGGTCGTGTGATGGGCATCTTCACGATCACTTACAGCCTGATCCCACTTGGCGGCTTCTTTGGCGGAGTTATTGCTGATTTCTCATCAGTTCGGGTGGCAATTGCAACTGGTGGAGTAATACTCACTGGAATAGTGATCCTTGTTGCAATCACTCAACCCCAGATCAGGTCGCTTGACGGCCGTGTTCTGGAAGCTGAGTAGTGGCTGCCGAGCGCGCTAACTCCCCATCCCAGTCCGCAAGCGCAAATGATGGCGCTACAGTGCAACCAAGCAGTGCATTCCGCTATGCAAAATTCCGCATCTGGTGGGCGGGATCATTTGCCGCAATGGCGGGCGTCAGGCTCAACCAGGTCGCGCTCACCGTGCTGGTCTTTGACATCACCGGTAGCGCCCTGGACCTCGGCGTTCTGGCCGCGTCAACCGCCCTCCCGACCATCTTTGTCTCGATATTCGGTGGAGTGCTCGCTGACCGCCTGAACACTCGTCTGGTTCTCGCGTTCTCGACGTCCATAATCGCAACGGTTCTTTCAGTGATCGCGGTACTTGTGATCACAGAGGCCATAGAAATTTGGCATATATTTGCACTGGCTGCGCTGAACGGCGTGGCGTTGGGTCTGGACGAGCCATCTCGTGAGACCTACTTCACGTCGCTGATCCCTAAAGAAGCCCTGAGAAGCGCCGTTACGAACAACGGTGCGCTGCGAGCCTCCAACTCAGTGCTGATGCCAACGCTGGGTGGCGTGATCATCTCGATAGCCGGGCTCTCCGCCGCATTCTTCATCGCTGCTGGAGGCTGGGCCGTGATGCTTGTCACGCTCCTGTTCCTCCCTTCCCGAAAAGTTGTATCCGCCTCTCGGAACCCGATCAGAGACCTGACCGAAGGCTTCAGATACATCGCCCAGCGCCGGGTGTTCAAAGCAATCATCGCGTTGTCATTCGTGAACATATTTTTTGGTGCAGGTTGGATTCAAATTCTTCCCGCGTACGTGGATCGATTCGACGGTGACGCCACGCAGGTTGGGTTCCTCTTCTCTGCCGCAGGTTTGGGAGCTCTGACGGGGATCATCATCTCCGGCAAACTCAACTCAAGCAAATACGTGGGGCGCGTGATCCTCGGCGCGTGTCTACTGTTCTCTACTTCACTGCTGGCAATGGCGCTTTCACCCGGCATGGCGATCTCTATTCCCGCCGCCTACGTCGCGCACCTGGGCAATGGACTTTTCATGATGAGCAGTCGGACGGCGATTCAGATCCGAGTAGAAGAACACGTGCGGGGGCGCGTGATGGGAATCGTTATGATAACCAACAGTCTGTTCGTGCTCAGCGGCCTTTTCACTGGCACGATGGCCGCAGCATTCGGCGTAAAGACAGGCATGCTCGTTGGACCGTTCATCATAATTTCAGCGGCGTTGATCATGATGGCAACGCAGCCTTTACTTCGAAATCTTGACGGCCGCCCCGACAACACCGATTGAACTACTCCTCAGCCCCACACGCCCGCAGATTCGCCGCAACAGTATCCTTTCCTGCACGCATATGGATCTGACGCACATTAGAGAACGCCTGGAAGCCCGAGAGAACGATCTTTCCCGGTTCGCCTCTCGCGTGGTTGAATCGAAAGGTCGGGCAAATCCAGAAGAGGCACATGCCTATCGCACTGAATACCAGCGCGACCGTGACCGGGTGATCCACACCAATTCCTTCCGGCGCCTCAAGCACAAGAGTCAGGTGTTCTTGGCTCCCAAAGGCGACCACTACACGACTCGCCTCACGCACACCATTGAGGTACAGCAGGTCGCTCGCACAATAGCGCGGTCGCTCAACCTCAACGAAGATCTTGTGGAAGCCACAGCGATGGCTCACGACCTTGGCCACACGCCATTTGGGCACGTTGGTGAGAAGGTCCTGGATCAACTACTGGACGGTGGATTCCATCACAGTCGACACAGCGTCCGCATCGTGGAGAAGCTTGAGCGCAGCGGGCGTGGCCTCAACCTGACTCACGAGGTGATTGAGGGGATTCGGCGCCACTCAAAACCGCAGGGGAACTTCCTGAGTCGAGAAGCGGTCTATGGGATGCCACTGGAAGCGCAGATCGTGCGAATCTCCGACGCTATCGCGTATCTGGCGCACGATATCAAGGACGCTATCAGGTCTCGCCAGATCACGGTTGACGACCTGCCTCAACGCGCCACCGATGCGCTTGGCACCCGGCACTCTCAGCGAGCGAATGCTCTGATCACAGATGTAGTCGTGACATCGCTGGCTTCCATGTCGGAAGCAGAAAACGGCGGGCAAGAGCCCATCATCTCGATGTCTGAAGAGCTTGGTGAGATTACAACTCTGCTCAGAGACTTCATGTTTGAGCGCATCTATCTGCCACTCTCAGACTCCGATCAGGGCAAATCCGCGATGCGGATCACGCAGGCGCTCTTTGAGCACTACGTCTCACACCCAAACGAGATTACTCTGGAATTTCTGGGATCAAATGAGAAAATTGAACGCATTGCAGCCGACATGGTTTGCGGAATGACAGACGATTTCGCGTTCAGAACCGCCGAGACGATTAGTCCCGGGATATCGGCAAACGCGTTTGAGGGCCGACTCTAAACCGGGGATCCGCCTTCGCCCAGCGCAGGGAGCAGCGTGAGCAGGATAAAGACTGCCAGGGCCAGCAGCCAGAGGATGATGTTGCGATACGTGACATTCATTGCGTTACCTGCAATCTACCATTGCCCGCAGAATTCGGCATGCGAACACAGCGTCGTTTAACGGATGATTCGGTCCCATTGGCCAATTGGTGCCTCCTCTCTGAGCGCAGCTTGATCCCAGGCGCCTTGTGCCCAATGTACGCTGCGCTCCCCTAGAAATCTGGGTCCATGCTGACTGAGAGGCGGCCGATTGGGCCACGGTCGTCTGCGTACCAGAGAACGTTGTCCTTGATCGTCATTCCGTGAAGCTGCACAGGGTCTGGCACTCGGAAGGCATCGTAGGTGCGCCCGTCTTCCACTCGATGCCGGGTGACCGTGCCAAGAGATGTATCTGCAACCCACAGGTGGCCTTCTTCTTCGGCCCATGCAATGCCGTGTACTCGGAAGCTGGGGACCTTGAACCGATGCACTTCCTTCCACGTGGACACGTCCATGACGTGCACGAATTGCGATGGCGGTGACGCAATGTAAATGTGGCCATCTTTCCACTCAAGCCCATGATCACCGGTTGGTTCAGACTTCCGGCCGGCCGTCGCGTCCAGGTGCTCTCGAGTTGCGTTGATTCCGGCCCCGGGGGATTCATACTTCTGAACCGTCTTGCCTGTATCTTTCTCCACGCAGAAGATCTCACACGAGTAAGTTGATGCAATCCACGCATACCCGTCGCCCAGGGTGATACCGCTTGAGTGAATGGTGTCGGTCGGCACATCCAGCAGGGTTGCACCCGTCTGCCAGTCAAGCTTGTACATGTGGTTATCGCCCTGATCGATGCACCAGAGACCGTCGTCCGCGGCCTGTAAGCCATTCGGCTTCGGGCCGGGTGAGATAAACACCTGAATCGGGTCTGCTACTTTGTGTGGCATAGGACTTCCTCTTTTGAACAGCACTTTGGGCCTGATCGGCGAATTCCATGAGCGAAACTGGCTCCGATAATACTCGCAACGCACCCACAACGTGTACTCTCAGTGCGCAATCTCTTATATCTAACTGGCTCTCTAGTGAGGTCAAACATGCAGGACGTAGTAATTGTCAGCGGTGCCAGAACACCAGTTGGATCATTTGGTGGAGCACTCAAAGATGTGCTTGCCTCTGATCTTGGTGCAGCCGCGATCAAGGCCGCGATCGAGCGCGCAGGCATCGCTCCTTCAGATGTCGAAGAAATAGTCCTTGGCAACGCACTGCAGGCGTCAGAAGCCGGATACTCGGCCAGACTCTCTGGACTCAAAGCTGGCATCCCACAAGAAACTACGGCGATCGCTATCAACCGGCAGTGCTCATCAGGGCTTGAGGCGATCAATATGGCCGCTCAGCTCATTCGCACAGGCGAAGTGGATGTTGCCGTTGCTGGCGGTATCGAGAACATGAGCCAGTCGCCCTACCTGCTCGGCCCATCAGCGCGATTCGATGGGTTCCGAATGGGTGATTCGACAGTAATCGATTCCTTGGTCGAAGGCCTTGGCTGCCCCGTCAACCGCTACCACATGGGAGTGACCGCAGAGAACGTCGCCGCCCGTTTCGAGGTATCTCGCGAGGATCAGGATGAGCTCGCACTCATCAGCCATCAGCGCGCCGTTGCCGCCGCAACTGAAGGAAAATTCGACTCCCAGATCACCCCCGTCTCAGTACCCCAGCGTAGAGGTGACGACATCATCGTCAGCGCGGATGAAGGCCCCCGTCCGAACTCCAGCCTTGAGCGATTGGCATCACTCAGGCCCATCTTCAAACCCGGCGGTTCAGTCACTGCAGGCAATGCCTCCAGCATCAACGATGGCGCCGCCGCAGTGGTGCTGATGTCGTCCAAGAAAGCAGCAGAACTTGGCGCCACCCCACGGCTCAAGTGGAAGGCCCGCGGAGTCTCCGGTGTCGAGCCAGCGATCATGGGCGTTGGCCCCGTTCCGGCCGTCCAGAAGGTGATGGAGAAGGCGGGAATGGAGATCGGCGATCTCGATCTCATCGAGCTAAACGAAGCGTTCGCGTCACAGGCGCTCTACTGCATCCGGGAGCTAGGCCTCGATCTTGACGCCACCAACGTGAACGGCAGCGGAATCAGCCTTGGCCATCCGGTCGGCGCGACCGGCGCCATCATGACGGTAAAGCTGATGGAAGAGCTGACCGCCCGCGATCAGGAGACCGGCCTTGTGACGATGTGCGTAGGCGGTGGCCAGGGCGTCGCCACTGTCTTCGAACGAGTCAACTAGGGTCCACATGACCAGAGCACTCTCGCTACTCTTCGCCGCGATTTTCGCGGTACTTGTGGCATGCGGATCTACCGATGAAACAGTAGATGAAAGTGGTCCGTCTGGCTCGACGCCAACGATTGTCGTTTCTCCCACTAAGCTACTCGTAAGCTA
>CAUZJA010000129.1:0-7952 GCA_963579925.1 Dehalococcoidia bacterium
CCCTGATCGGCGAATCCACGTGGTTGAACGCGTCTCTGCCGTGGATATAGGTTCCGGCCCCGCCGCATATGCGTTCTCGTTCTTGAATGAATTTCCCGTGGTCAATGATCTGCTAGGTGACACTCCAGTAGCCATATTCTTCGACGACAAAACTGAGTTCGCGTTCGCCAGGGCAGCGTCTGATGAGCGGGTGAACATAGTCGGTTCTTCCACTATGTTCTTCCGCTATCTGGATGACCGGGTACTGACGTTCGCACAGCAGTCTGATGGGTCGATTATCGACAACGAGACTGGATCAACGTGGGACAGGTTCGGGCTTGCAGTCTCCGGGGCGCTCCAAGGTCAAGAGTTAGTGCCGGTTATCCATGGTGATCACTTCTGGTTCGCGTGGTCTGCATTCAAACCAGAGACACGCCTCGTCCGGGCGTTGGACGATCTGAATAACTGAATTCTGGGGCTAGCCGCTTTCTTCGAAGCTAGCCACCGCTCCTGCTGACTTGAGCTCAGTGATCTGATCTTCGCTATAACCGAGTTCCAGCAGCACTGAATCCGTATCCGCTCCGCAAGCCGGGGAACCGTTGCGGCGCTCTCCGGGAGATTCGCTAAGGCCGATCAGAAGTCCGGGCTGCCGCAAGTTTGTGAAGCCGGGATAGTCGGCTTCGGTCACGCCTTTCAAGCGCAATACATCGGCGTTGCCATACACGCCCTCTTCTATGTCCTCCGCAACTTTGGCGGCAGGAACTCCCACTTCAGCAAAGCAAATCAACCATTCAGAGACTGTTGCGCCAATGAACACTTCAGCCGCCTGCAACGCCACATGGTCATCCTCTGGTGACCCAGAGTGAGCATCTGACAATCCGGCGACCCCTGTGACTGCCGCAAGAGCGGCCTTCTGATCATCAGTACGAGCGCCAACAAAGAGCCATCCGTCTGAGGCCTTGTACGATCGATGAGCGGCGTGGAGGCCCGTATTGTCGGAGTTCGTGAGGATCGGTGGCTCAAAGCCTCTTTGCCTGACGAACGAGTCAGACTTCAGCCAGAGGCCGGTTGAAAGTAACGAGTTCTCAATCCGTTGGCCTTCGCCTGTTCGATCACGGTGATAGAGCGCCAGCAGGCTGCCAGCGGCGCCCAGCATCGCAGTCGAGATATCGCATATGGGTGTCTTTGGGAAGATCGGTGGTCCGTCTGGCCCTCCCTGCGCCTGGGAAATGCCGGTGAACGATTGCGCCAGAGGATCGAATCCCGGTCGCGCCGCCATTGGACCATCGCTGCCAAAACCCGTGGTGTGGAGATAGATCGACTGGGGATTAATCGCTCGAACAGACTCGTAGTCGATACCGAGACGCTCGGCGACTCCCACGCGGTTGTTGTGGACGATGATGTCTGCCCACCTGATCAGCCTCTCCAGCGCCTCACGCGACTCATCAGACTTCATGTTGAGCGCCAGATCACGTTTCCCGGTGTTCCCACCCAGGTAGAGCATCATCAACACCAGGCATCCTTCGCCGGTTAGCGGCTCCACCTTGATCACGTTTGCACCCAGATCGGCCAGGTATGCCGGCCCAATCGGCCCCGCCAGGTAGGCGGATAGATCAAGCACATGCACTCCAGACAGCGGCCCATTGAACTCAGGATCCGGCAACGGAGTGAAGCCTTTTGATTCATCTGTGCCCGTTGAGTGAAGAGTAATCGGCGGCGCCACCTGAACGCCCGGCTCACCTGTGTCTGACTCAACATCTGCTTGAATCTGGTTTGCCACCACCTGAGGATGATCAATCAGCGCATCCGTGGCGAGCGCTGGTGCAACCGGGACGTCGCCATCCTGAAGTATCTGCACCCACTCGTCGCGCGTTTTAGTGGCAATCCGATCACCAATGGCCTTTTTGGCGATGGCTCGCACCTCTTCTGATGGCCAGTAAGTTGGTGCGGTATCAAACTGCGGATTGATCACCAGCTCAAGTAAATCACTCGCAATGGAGAGCTTGTTCCAGAAATCAGGGGTGAATGCTCCGATGTGAATCCACTCGCCATCGGAACACTGGTAGAGGCGGTAGTTTGGCAGCGCACCCTGCGGGTCGTTGCCTGCTGAGTTCCACGTCTCAACGCCTTCACCACGAACAAGCATTGGTGAGCGAGCTGCCAGTGAGCCCTGCACAAGAGACGTGTCTACGCGCTGCCCCCGTCCAGTCATTTCACGGTGATGCAACGCTGAAAGCACACCAAGTATGCCCAGCATCGCGGTCCCGTACCCCACCAACGGCAAGGCGTTCCAGAGTGGTGATCCCTCCGCTGTGAACTGCTCCGTCAGCACCCCGGTTTCAGCAGCGATAAGCCCTTCACCGGCAATTGCAGAACCGGGTCCATCCATTTCGCCTCGGGCCGTAATCGACAGCCAGATGAGCTGAGGGTTCGACGCCATAAGTACGTCCGGGTCGATACCTATTGACCTGAGAAATTCACTGGTCAGCGATGAGATGACGATATCTCCGTTCAGGATTGCATCGACGAGAGCAGCGTTTTCCGCAGGACTATTGCCGCCTACCGCATCCAAAGGCGAGGTTCTCTTATCGCGATCCCAAACTGAATAGGAAGATGACTGCTGGAGTGAGAACCCACCCGAAGGCGTGAACTTGACTACGTCTGCACCATAGTCGGCCAGAAACATTCCAACAATGGCACCGGCGTGGTCGTCGGAAATCTCTACAACTGACAGACCGGAGAGCGGGTCAGTCCCCGGTCTACGGCGTCGCTGGTTTGTCGAGTTCTTCGTCGAGTTGCTCAAGGAGAATCTGGGCCTGTTCGTAGACCGAAGGGTTGCGTGGATCTTCTGCGCGATCTCGAGCCTCTTCGATCAGCGCCCTCGCCTCCACGAAATCTCCTGAGTTAGCGGTCAGAACGCCTTTTTCAAGATAAGCCGCAGATAGCGAAGGTGAGTATTCTATCGCCCGGTCAAGATCGCGGATCGCAATCTCAACCTGCCCGGCGGTTGAGTGCAGTCGAGCTCGCCAGAAGTAAGGCACGCCCTGATCTGGCGCAAGAAGAATCGCAGTATCAAATGCCGACTGGGCCACAAGGAAATCACGATCAGTCGTAGCGAGCCTTCCTTTGACGATCCACGTACGCGCATCTTCGGGATCGAGGGCTATTGCTATCTCGACATCGATCCTGGCAGCTTCCAAATCGCCCACATCCAGCAACGCCTCTCCACGTGACGAGTATGCGGACGCGAGATCTGGCTTCAGTGAGATCGCCATGGTCAGATCTTTGACGGCGGCTTCATTCTCGTTCTTGAACAGCAGGGCCTCTCCTCTGCCTGCCCAGGCTCTGGCGAACTCCGGTTCGATCTCAATTACCAGAGTGAATCTTCGTTCCGCCTGAATGTAGTCACCCCGACTGAGATAGCCGTGAGCCTGCACATAGTGACTAATACTCTCGACCGCCTCGGTCTCCTCATCCAACTCTTCAACTTCCTCAACCACTTCAACAAATGGCTCAGGCGTGGGGGTTGGTGGCAGAGTCCTTGTTGGGACAGGCGTATGAGACTCTTCGACCACTTCCACGGCGTGCGAGTTCACTGCGGTGCCGCACGCAACCGCCAGCATCAGGCCGGTCGTGGAAGCGAAGATCATGAGTGTTCGTCGAGTCAGCAAAGGGTTCCGATCAGGCTATATATCAAGTCGCTGCACCGATATTACGCGATGACTGGTACCTGATACGTCTGCAAACGGCGTCAGGTTCACGACTCCAGGGGATGGGATTGGCAGATTCCGGGGATATCCGACGCGGTGGGAACTGTCTAATATCGTATTCGACATGAACACCGCCCACCTGAATCTCCCAAACATAAATTGAGTCTAATAGATCTTCACTGCCACACGCTGGATCGATCCGATGACAGCGGCATTCCTGTGAAAGAGTACGCCGCACTGGCTACCAGGCGCGGTATCGACGTGGTCTGCATCACGGATCACGATCAGTTCTGGACTCCCGATGAGTTGGAAATCATAGCGGGCGATACCGGGGTCGTGCTGATTCCTGGCTCAGAGACCAATACTGACTCCGGCCACGTACTGTGCTTTGGAGTAACGGACTACGTGTTTGGATTTCATCGCCCGGAAAAGCTTGGCGCAGCGGTGCAAGCCGCCAACGGCGCAGCAATTTACGCCCACCCATACCGCCGCAACCTGCCGCCGGGAAAAGAATCCATCTCAGAAGAACAATTCGATCAATCCATCCAGTCCACGCTGGGAAACCCTCTTCTGAGTTGGGTTGATGCCCTAGAAGTATCCAATGGCCGGGGAACCAGAGAACAGAACCAGTTCTCCGACCAGCTAGCACTTACCGCAAACATGCCAGGCGTGGCCGGCAGCGACTCCCATAAACCTGACGATTTTGGCCACGTAGCCACCGAGGTGTCCGGAGAGATCCGCAACGTGCAGGATTTGATCGAAGTGCTGAAAGAGGGCGATGTGCGGCCGGTGGAGCTGGCGTAACGGCAGCGCACTACCGCGCGGTCGACAGCCTCGCCACCAACAACTCTGCGGCAGCACGCTCGTCGCCGACGGCTGAGGTCTTGAAGCCTACGTCTGCTTCCAGTAGCTGTCGGTGAATCCACTCGAGGTATCCGTAGGGGTGGGATCGCGCCTGCTGAAGCGTCTTGCGCAGCGGGAAGCTTCCTTCACGGACACCGATTCGTTTTGCGATATCGGGTTCGGGTGCGCGTGAATTCATCATGTCCTGTGCAACCAGCGTCATGCGGGTCTGTCTTGCCAGCATGGTGAGCAGGTAGTGGATGCTGTTGCCTTCGTCCAGAAGCTGGTGGATTGCTCGTAGCGCCTCAGACGGCTGGCTGTCCAGCACTGCGTCCACTGCTGCGAATATGTTCGCCTCTCGGGCGGGAGCCACCATCAGATCGATATCTGCCGGCTCAATTTGGCGACCGTTAGCGTAGAGAGATAGTTTGGTGATCTCCTGTGCCAGCAATCGTGTATGCCCGCCGATCAGATCAGCGAGTCGCTGAACTGCCGCGGGAGCGACGGTTGCGCCTTCGGCTCTGAATCTCTCCGCAATCCAAATGTCGAGCGCTTGCCCGCGAGTCACCTCAAACTGTTCGACTGAGGCGGTTGACCCAGCCGTCTTCAGGCCGACACCGTTCTTGCGTAACTCGTCTTCCACGAAAACTAGTTCCGTAGATGGCGGAAGCGTTGTCAACGCATCTCCAAGCCCGGCCCAATCGCCCCTCGGTACCTTGAGTGTTCGACTGCTCCTGCGACCACTGTTCGCTTCAATGCGGCCAAGCAGTCCTTTTACGATCACCAGACGCTTGTCCGCCAGAAACGGAACGGCTGATGCAGCGCCCACCACTTCGTCTCTGGAGTAGTTGTCACCATCAAAGACGTTGGTGTTGGGCATCATCGCCTCAGGTGGTCCGGCAGCTGCTCTAATCTGGTTCAGACGTTCGGACACAGAGAACTCATCTGAACCGTGCAAGACTCGGATCATGACGTAGGAGCCTGATCGCCAACTGAATTCGTATTCATTGACGAGCGCCTGGATATATATAATTGGTGAGCACGACTCATCACTACCTGGATCACATTCAACCCTTTGTTCAGACTTTTCTACATCCTTCGGCCGATCTTCCGGCTGATCTGGAAGCTAATGCGGGACCGTAGAGTCCCCGCACCCAGCAAGGTATTACCTATTCTTGCTCTGGGCTACGTGGTGATCCCATACGACGTCATTCCAGATTTCATACCGATTCGCGGCCAGATGGATGATCTGATTGTCGTAACGATGATACTCGGACTCTTCGTCATACTTTCACCGTGGAATGTGGTGCTGGAACACATCACAGGCTCAAAGCCTGTGGACAAGGCCGATGAGTACACAGGCCGAACCATAGATACCGATATCCGAATCGAAGACGAATAGGTTGTCTCTCAGCTACGTGACCACCGCAGTCGACCTAGAACAACACCCAAGCCATTACCAGGACCGCCACTAGATGCAGATCGCTATCATCGGTCTCCCCTCATCCGGGAAGACCACCATTTTCAACGCGCTCACCGGGAGCGCTATCCCCGTTGGTCAATTCGCTGCAAAGCCTGAAGCCAACATTGGCGTTGCACACGTTCCCGACGACCGTGTGGACAAGCTGACGGAGCTGTACAAGCCAAAGCGGACGATCATGGCCGAGGTTACGTATATCGATATCCCCGGGCAGAACAGTGTCCAACAAGATCAGGGCATGTTTGACGGCGCGGCCATGGGGCAACTTCAGAAGGCTGACGCGTTGTTGCATGTGGTGCGCGCTTTTGATGATGATTCAGTCATCCACTCAAAGGACTCCGTCGACTGGCGTCGTGATGCTAAAGACGTTGAGTTCGACATCATGTTCTCTGACATCGCACTTATCGATCGCCGAATCGAGAAGCTTTCTGATACAAAAAATATGAAGGCGATTGAGCGCGACGCACAACTTAAGGTAATCGACGAATTGCGGCTGGTGCAGGCCCAGCTTGAAGAAGGCGTCCCTTTGCGGTCTCAAGTACTCACGGACGCACAGATGCGTGGCCTACAAGACCAATTCCTGGTGAGCAGCCTGCCGTATTTGGTAGCAGTGAACATCGGTGAAGAGTCAATTCCTGAGTCGGAAGCCATCGAAACAGAACTCAGCGAAATGCTCAGTGGCGATCTGACGGGCGGCGCAGCTATCTCCGGGAGCCTGGAGATGGAACTCAGCGAAATGGACGATGCCGAGGAGGCAGAGTTCCGCTCATCACTTGGCGCCGGTGAACCGGGGCTCCACCGCATCTTGCGGCTCTGCTACGAGTCACTGGGGCTCATGTCGTTCCTCACTGTTGGCGAGGATGAGGTGCGAGCCTGGACCATCGCCGAAGGAATGCCAGCGGTCAGCGCAGCAGGCGTAATCCACTCCGATATCGAGCGTGGATTCATCAGGGCAGAGATCGTTTCGTACGATGACCTGATGGAGCACGGCACGGTGAGCAACGCTCGAAACGTGGGTAAGTTGCGGTCTGAAGGCCGTGAGTACGTCATGCAAAACGGTGACGTCGCCAATTTCTTGTTTTCGGTTTAGTGCGCAGTTCGGAATTATGGCTGTAACATTCCCATCTGGAAAGTAACTTAGGGGACTCATGACAGAAGAACTTGGCAAGATAGAAAGACCGGAAGCAATGGATGTGATCGGCCAGCGCAAGCTGTACGTGGTCCCGCTTGTCTACGCCCTCCCGGGCGCGCCGGACGGATACGCATCACGACTCGAAGCGTACTGGACAGCAGTTGATCAGCATCTAAGTTCGCTTGAAGCGAAAGCAGGCATCGTTAAGAAAGTGTTCCATGAGGGCATCAGCTACGGCGGTGACCCTGGTATTGACCAACTGAAGCAGACGAACTTGCCGGCATACCCGTTCATCAATACCCGAATTCAGGGCGGAGCCGATCTTGAGGCACTGGACGATGATGACCTGTTCATGCAGGTGTTGGACTGGGGTCGAATTGCGCAGGGTGGATTCAGCAGCCAGAAGGTTGCTGACGCCGTGCAGGAGGGCTACACGGAGGCCGCCGAGGCTCGATTGAAGCACCTCTCCGAGACACTCGATGCCAAGGTTGGCCCCGGCGAAGCAGCGGTCGTGATCATCTCATCCCTGCGTGACATCGAGACGCCGAGTGACGTCGAAATTTTCAACATCATGCCACCTGAGATGGACCAGCTAAACCGGTGGATTGAAGAGCAGGTTAAAATGCAACAGGCGGAAGCCGAGCGCATGGCGGCCGCGGCGCAGAGTGGACAGGCTCCACCTCCTCCTCCTCCTCCGGGTGAGGCACCACCAGCAGAAGATGAAAGCCCTGGGCTTTGGACGCCGGGCAGCGCATAGTCCCGACACGTTTGGTAGCGCCTGATGAGGCGCTGGGTTTGTACGTCCACA
>CAUZJA010000130.1:0-7936 GCA_963579925.1 Dehalococcoidia bacterium
TCAATCTGAATCGCGCCCAGCAGGACACGGTACTGTCAGTCATCGCCACTATCGAAGATGCTGAGCTCACGATCCAACGCTAATCTGTCGGAGTCGGAACCGCGGCCGGTGAGGTCGTAAACGCACCTCGGCCAAATATAGCGACCGTGCCAATTGCAATCGCCCCGGCGCAGATCGCGCCACCCAGCCCCAGCGCGAACTGCACATCAACCGCTGATGCCAGCGCTCCCATGATGAGGCCTCCGATTGCGGATGAGCCCCAGATGAGTTGGTGGATGCTCATGACCCGACCGAGGTATCGGTTGTCCGTGGCCATCTGGACGATGGTGCCGCGTGCGGTCTGATGCAGTGTGCCCGTGATGCCGATGGCTGTCATTGCGATAATCGCTATAGGCATCGAGGTCGACCACGCAAGTGTCATCAGCGCCGCTCCAAACGCCACGCCCATAAAGAGCAGCGTCTGCCCCATGCGCTCCGGCCTGCCCCACCATGCCATCGCAAACGCGCCAATGCTGGCACCAACGCCACTGCCCAACAGAAGCCCGCCAAAGTCATCGATGTCTCCGGCGATTACGTCCTCAACCAGCACCGGCAACAGTGTCTGGTACGGAGCGCCAAAGACACCGACGAAGAACCCCATGATCAGCAGACCAAACAGAATCCGACTGCGGCGCACATAAGTAAAGCCGTCCTTCAGGTCCCGTAATATTGGCCGCGATTCACCCGTTGAAGCATTGTGTTTGGACTTCATCACCGACATCATTCCGACCGTAGCGATGTAGGAGACACCAATGATGTAGAAGAGCCCTTCAATACCGGCCAGCTTCACAAACGGTGCGAAGAATATCGGCCCCATGATGGCTGAGCCTGTGGTGACGAACGAGTACATGGCGATGGCCCCCGGCAGATGCTCTCGGCCAACCAGCGCAGGCATCATCGCCTGCCGTGACGGGATGTCGAACGACAGTAGGAATCCGTTGACCAGCGATATGGCGATCAGCTGCCACGGCGTGATGAGATCGGTCGCCACAAGGACGCCGGTTAGAAGCGCTGTCACTGCGAACATACCGCGGGTGAACATAACCAGCTTCAGACGGTTGACCCGGTCCGCTACCACTCCGCCCCACACGGAGAAGATCAGAATTGGCCCAAGGCTTGAAAGCGTCACCAGCCCAAGTGCAACCGGAGAATCCGTGAGTTCGTGCATCAACCAGAGTCGGCCTGCCGTCAGGGTCCACATCCCCACGTTGGAGAACGCAGCGGCAACCCAGAACAGTCGATACTCCCGGTAGCCAAACGCAGCAAATCCCGGCCGTTGCTTTACGTACTCAGGTATCAATGCCACGTCGGACTATCCAGCCATGATTCCTAAGATGCATAAATGCAGGCGACGCTGTGGCCCGGCGATAGCTCACGGAACTCCGGCACTTCCACACCGCACTCTTCCGTGGCGATTGGGCATCTGGTCCGGAACACGCAGCCCGACGGTGGATTTAGTGGGCTAGGGATGTCGCCGGTGAGGACAATTCGTTCACGATGCGCTTCCACTGCAGGATCAGGGATAGGAACGGCGGATAGCAGTGCCTGGGTGTAGGGGTGCTTCGGGTTCGTATATAGCTCTGTGCGTTCGGCCGTCTCAACAATCTTGCCAAGGTACATGACGGCAACGCGGTCGCTGATGTGCCTGACCACGGAGAGATCGTGCGCTATGAAGAGATACGCGACCCCAGACTTTTCCTGGAGATCCTGCAAAAGGTTGATGATCTGCGCCTGGATAGATACGTCGAGCGCCGAAACTGGCTCGTCAGCGACTATGAAATCGGGGTTGGCGGCAAGAGCGCGTGCGATGCCGATGCGCTGGCGCTGACCTCCGCTGAACTCATGTGGGAAGCGATTGGCCATCGATGGGTTGAGACCTACCGTTGTCAGCAACTCTTCTACCTGTTCGCGATACTCGGCTTTCGACTCAGTGAGCTTGTGAACGATAAGTGGTTCACCAACGATATCTGCGGCCGTCATGCGCGGGTTTAGCGAGCCGTAAGGATCCTGGAAGATTATTCCGAGCTTCTGGCGGGATTTCCTGATCTCGCGACGAGGCAGCGTGGTGAGATCGTTCCCGTGGAACAGAATCTGACCGTCCGTCACATCCACTAGATGCATGATCGCTCGGCCAACTGTTGTCTTGCCTGAGCCGCTCTCGCCAACCAATCCCAGCGTTTCGCCTGGCGCCACGTTAAACGAGACCCCATCGACGGCTTTCACCGCGCCCACGTTGCGCTTGATGATGAAGCCACGCGCAACCGGGAAGTGGACTTTGAGATCGTTTACCTCGATAACTGAGGCCGTCTGACTTGAGGTGGCCGTGCCGTCGGTTTCGGGAACGCCTGCCGATGTGGTGGTCACGATACCGCCGCCTCTGAAGCTGAGCGAACGCGTTCCCACTCGTAGCAAGCAGACAGGTGGCCGTCCGAGACTTGCTCAAATGGCGGTGATTCTTCTCCGCATCGGTCAACTGCCCACTGGCAGCGATTTCGGAACGCGCAGCCGCTTGGCAGATTAGCTCCGTCAGGAATCTCGCCGTCAATTGGCAGCAATCGGTCGGAGGCGTCAATGTCCAAACGAGGCACCGATCGCAGCAGCCCAACGGTATACGGATGCCGTGGCGTGGCGTAGAGGTCGACGGACGAGGCACTCTCCCTGATCTTGCCAGCGTACATGACGTTGACCCGATCAGCGTAGCGTGCCACAACACCAAGGTTGTGGGTAATGATCAGCAGCGATGTACCCATTTCATTTGCCAGCGACTTCAGCAGCTCAAGTATCTGCGCCTGGATGGTCACATCAAGCGCTGTGGTTGGCTCATCAGCTATCAGCAACTTCGGATTGCAGCTGAGAGCAATGGCAATCATCACCCGTTGTCGTTGCCCCCCGCTCAACTGGTGCGGGTAGGTGTCCAGTCGATCTTCAGCGTCCGGAAGCCCAACCATCTCCAGCAATTCTGCTGCCCGGCGATTGGCTTGCGCCTTCGTCATCTTCAGGTGCAGTTCCAGCGTCTCGGTGATCTGTCGGCCAATGGTCAGAACCGGGTTCAGCGATGTCATTGGCTCCTGAAAAATCATGCCGATAGAACTGCCGCGTATACCGCGCATTTCGGCTTCGGACAGGCTGAGCAGGTTCTCGCCCTGATACCAGATTTCGCCGTCTACGATCTGGCCCGGCGGCGACTGGATCAGCCGCATGATAGATAGCGCCGTAACGCTCTTTCCACACCCTGACTCACCGACAAGGCCAAGTGTTTCGCCCTCGTCGACGTGGAACGAGACATCATCCACAGCCCGCAGCGTTCCAGCCTCAGTGTTGAACTGAGTTTTCAGGCCGCGAACGTCCAGAAGATGATCGGATGTGCCAGTGAAACTTGTAATGGATGTGGTCATACGGATGGGTCTGGAGATTGAACTCTTTACTGATACGGCAGCATCGCGCCACCCGATTCACTTGAATCAATGGCTGTAATCCTAACCTACCCCTATTAGTTCAATCCGAGATGGCGATTCCAGTAGTAATTTCCCCCGTTTCAGCATGCGCAAATGGGACTATCCATACCCCAAAGTGAACCGAATCCGCTTTAAATTCGAATTAACAAGTACTTGGGGGCGTTCCCCAACTCGCGCTGCGGGCTCTGTCTTTCGGGATGGAGCCCGCTTCGCATTAACCCTCTAAGCAGTCCCGGCAGCTCGACCAGCGACCCCAATCTGGCGATCGCAGCAGGTTCCTCTTCTGTGGTGGAGATCAACACGCAGCGCGCACCCACCTCCGCAATCCGCCGAATGGAGTTGGGCGTGTCGTCCAGAAATAGAGCGACTGCTGCCTCAACGCCAGAGTGCTCCAGAATCGAGTCATAAAACTCGCGTCCGCCCTTTGGGATTCCCGCGATGTCTGAACCGTATGTCTCGGTGAACAGATCGGCGACGTCACTAGCCGTCAGCTGCAGGCGCAGATCCACGCTGCTACCGCCGGAAGCCATATAGATCGCATACCCCATGCTGTGTAGCTCTCGGATCGCGTCCACTGCACCAGGGAACTCGGCTCTCACATTCGCAATGCCGTAATTGTGTAACTCGCGCGCCAGGACAACGCGCTCCTCAGAAGAACCGGGCGGCTCGATCCCAACGTCCTTGCACATCTCGGTGATAAATCGATCATCTCGCTGCCGAATCACCTCATCAGGATCAACACCCGGCGGAAAGAAATCGCCATCGTGCATGAGCTTCGCCTCCCTGGCTATGAAGGCCACATTCGATTTAACCCATGCATCGGCATCTCCACCGAAGCGCGTGACCATGAATTCGCCAATGAGGCGTTGCCATTGTGGCGTCCGCTTTGAGTTGTCATTGATCACGCCGCCATCGTCCAAAAATATAGCCTCGATGTTGCTGAGATTTAGGTCTGTCAATGTGCTCTCTTCCAGGCCTGAAGCCGGACTGGGATTTTACGGTAACGGGTCGACGCACTGATACGCTTCAGCCACTCATCAACCGGCAACTCGGAGCTATCGATCATGCCCAACGCACTCATAAAGAAAGTCGACTGCATTCATGTTGAGGTTTCCGATCTGGAATCCGGATTGGCGTTCTATCGCGACCAACTCGGCTACGAACCGGTCTGGCGCACAGATTCTGCAGCCGGTCTCAACATGGGTGATGGCTCAAATGAGATTGTCCTGAACGCCACCCCGTGGGAGCACAAGACAGATCTGCTCGTCGACTCAGTGCCGGAGGCGATTGAGCGCTTCAAGGAATCCGGTGGCACGGTGCTTTCCGGGCCGTTTGAAATCGCCATTGGGCAGGCCGCCGTCGTGCGTGATCCGTGGGGCAATGAATTCGTCCTGCTAGACGCACAAAAAGGGCTGCTTGCTACTGATGACGCTGGGAATCGTTATCGAGAACCTCTCCTAAAGCTGATCCACGCTACGCGCCTCAGTCAGCTATTGCCCGGTGTTACCCTGCTGGCCCGGCACCACTTGCGAGCTGAACCACCCTCACTCAACTGGACCAAACCAACATGGGCATCCTCTTCGAAAAACGAGACCACATTGCGTACGTCACAATCGACAACCCAGATCGCGCAAACGTCCTGGATCGCAAGACTTCCGACGAGCTTTCTGAGGCATTCAAGGATGTCTGGGAAGACCACGATGTTCGAGTGGCCATCGTCACCGGAACCGGCGACAAGCATTTCTGCGCTGGTCATGATTTGAAGCCTCACCCGGATGTGACCGACGAAGAGCGAGAGTACCTGACACTCAACCGAGTTTTCTGGCCGCCATCTGGCTCTGTAAACGGTCATCAGACGGGAGTGGATGGCCGCATGGGCGACCACTTCCCGCAGATCTGGAAGCCGGTGATTGGCGCGGTCAACGGCTGGGCTGCGGGGGCCGGCTTTTACATGCTGCTCTCAAGCACAGACATACGCATCGCCTCAGCAGAGCACGCGCGATTCAAGTTTGCGCTGCTCTCAAACGGGTGGGTTGGCGGTGGCCCTGGCGCAACGCTGCTGGGTCGCCAGATTCGCTACGCTGACGCCATGCGCATCCTGCTGACGGACGAGCCATTCGATGCCGAGGAAGCGCTGCGAATTGGGATGGTGAATGAAGTGGTTCCACATCAAGATCTGATGAGCCGCGCAGAGGAACTCGCCACCCACATCGCTACCCTGCCGCCAGTGGCCGTTCGCATGATGAAAGAGTTCCAGGTGAGATTCCGAGAGTCGTCGGTCGATACCGCGTGGCAGGTGCAGTCGCTCATGAACACGCTGCTCATCCAGACCACCGCCGATGGCGAGGAAGGCCGTCGCGCGTTCAACGAAAAACGACCACCAAACTTCACAGGCAAGCTCAGGAAGAAGGGCGAACCGTTCCCCGATACGACACCGGAGGAACAGGAGCGTCTCGACGAATTGTTCCGTTCTCGGGAGTACTAGTCATCGGTCCTCTCGATGGCATCCGGGTACTTGACCTGACGCAGTCCGTTGCCGGTGCGTACTGCACCCGGTTACTCGCCGCATACGGCGCAGAAGTGACTCATGTGGAGCCGCCCCCATCAGGCAGTGCAATACGGCAGCGCGGGCCGTTTATCTCCGATCTTCCCGAGGGCGAGAACGGTGTCCTCTTCAATTACTTGAGTGCAGGAAAACGCTCGGCGCTAATAGACCCCGGCGTAATCGAGGATCCTGACCTGTGCACGATGGCCGAGAACGCAAACGTTCTCGTCACGGATGAAACCTGGAGTTCGCTCACTTCACTGTGGGCGTTGCCGCTTGATTTGGCAGAGCGAAATCCGAGCCTTGTCATCACCGAAATGCCAGCGGTTCACCCAAATAGCCCAAACGCAGAACACCGTCTAAGTGAGCTGACGCTGTATGCGGCCAGCGGCCTTATGAGCCTGGTTGGCGGTGCCGGAAAGCCCCCCATTAAAGCGGGCGGTTACCAGGCGAGTTTCATGGCCGGCGCTCACGCAGCAGCGCTGACAACGTTCGCACTTATTTCGGCTCGAGATGGCGGCACTGGTTCGGTCCTTGAGGTTCCAGCACTCAGCACTGCCGCCAAATTCTTCTCCCACATGTCTGATCCCGAATCTGTCCTCGACGACCCGAATCCTCCCGACGTGCGACGCGAGCACCAGAGCTCCATATCCCCATGTGGAGATGGCTACGTCGCAGTAACCGTCTACTACTTCCAGATATCGACTATCGCCGAGATGATCGGGCGTCCGGAACTGGCGGAAGGCTCCAGATTTACGACGGCGGAGGGGTTCCAGGAGCATGGCACTGCGTTGCTGGATGAAATCCGAGCGTGGCTCATCGTCCGGACTAAAGCGGAGATCGTCGACGAGGCGCAGAGTCACCATCTCCTGATTACGCCCGTAAACACAGCGAAAGACCTGCTCGAATCCGAACACCTCCGCAGCAGAAGCTTTTTCCAGGAAGTGCAGCTAGGTGAGACCAAACAGGTAATCCAGAGTGGCGCTCCATTCCAGTTCGCATCGTCACCCGTTACAGCGCCATCGCCCGCCCCAAAACTTGGGAGCGCCAATCAACACCTCAATAAACAACTCACAGCGCTATCGCCGCCCGCAAAATCTTCAGCAAATACCCCCCGGGGGGGCCCGTTGGAGGGTGTGACGGTGCTTGATCTCTCGCATCGGCTCGCTGGCCCCGCTCTCACAATGTTGCTGGCGGACTGGGGTGCCGATGTGATCAAGATCGAGTGGTGGCACAGGATGGACGGATGGCGCGGACTTATCAGCGTTGATGACGATGTTCAGGGCGATCAGTCCTACAACAAAAAGCCTAACTGGCTGCGGCTAAACCGCAACAAGCGCAGCCTCACCCTCAACCTGAAAAACCCCGACGGCAAGCAGATATTCATGGACCTCGCACGCAAGGCTGACGTAGTGGTCGACAACTTCAGCGCTGGCGTCATGGGCCGGCTTGGCCTTGGCTACAAAGACCTGAGTCCGGCAAACCCTGGAATCATCACCATATCCATGCCGGGGTTCGGCACCACCGGCCCCGACTCCGCGTTCGTGGGCAACGGGCCGGTGTTCGAGGGCTACTCCGGCTTGGCATCCATAACCGGCTACGTAGGTGGAGCACCCCGCAACTCCGTCGGCATCTGGCCCGATGTGGTGGCCGGCGTTCACGGCGCAGCGGCGATCGGCATGGCGCTCATCGCCCGTCAGCGAACGAATCGTGGCGACCACATCGAACTGGCGCAAACGGAGACGCTGATCAACATGATCGGCGACGCCGTCCTTGAGTACTCAGCCAACGGCGATGTGCGCGTGCCAACCGGAAACTCAGACCACACTATGGCCCCGCACGGCGTCTACCCCTGCATCGGCGACGATCGCTGGATCGCCATTGCTATCGCATCGGA
>CAUZJA010000131.1:0-7912 GCA_963579925.1 Dehalococcoidia bacterium
CGCTGGATCCGCACTTGAGGCCAGCGTGGATGCTTGACGGCTCCAAAGGCGGCGGAATGGGACAGATGGACGGTACTCACCTGATTGACCGCCTCATCTGGCTCCTTGGTGATGACATCTACTCAGTAACCGGCGTCACCAGCAACTACACCCACCCCGAACTTAGCGCCGATGACTCGGGTCACCAGTTCTTCCGCTGGAAGTCCGGCAAAACAGCCAGCATCACTCGAATGGGCTGGAAGCACGGCATCACCGAGTATGGTGCCGACTACTTCTTTACCGAGGGCCAGGCTAAGCACCGCCGGGCGTACGGTCGCAAAGGCACAACCGGCGTATGGGTTGAGAAGGATAACGAGTGGGAGAACGTGCCGTTTGACGATATCAACTCCCAGGAAGTCCAATTCAACGACTTCGTACAGGCGGTCAAGCGCGGCGACACAGACTCACCAACGCCAATGAATCACGGCCGCAGGGTGATGCGTGTGTTTGATGCGACTGAGGAGTCACACCGGACTGGAAAAGAAGTAATCATCGACGATCTGATGAGCTGAGGCCTCGCCGCCCGGGCACTTCTGAAGCAATACAGCTGCCCTTCGACGGGCTCCCCGATTCCTTCGGGACATTCGACAGGACGGCTGTATTGCTTCAGTTTCATTAATGCTCATCCTCGGGTGGTCGATCGGCACATCGGTCAGCATTCGGTGTGAACAAGTGCCTGCAAATTGAGGCCATCCTGAGCCTATCGAAGGGTGGCGGCATCTGCAAAAACACCTTGCAACCGCACGCGTATCGGGAACTGAGATGGCGCGGTGGAGAACCACCCGCTGTTCAGCTAGCCGTTCAACTTGTCCGTGAGCGCCAGGACCGATAGGAATATAGCGATCGCCAGGAAGAAGCCCGCGGCAAACAAATAGCTAAACCATTTGTTATCAAACTTCAGGTGCATGAAGAACGCCACGACCATGAAGAACTTGACCGCTGACATGATGAACAGCAGCGCGTTGAGCGGTGTCTGATTCAGGTTAGTTGTGAATATCCAGTACTCACCCAGCGTGATTAAGCTGAGGATTGCACCGACCACAATGTAGAACATGATGGAGGCGTGATCGCCGCCGGTCCAATCCCACCACTTTCGCTTCCACGTTGTGGAAGCTTTGCCAAATGGGCCTTCGCCCTCAGGGTCAGGCTCCTGGGCATACGTAATTGGGATTACCAGATAGCGGTGATCCGTGTGCCACAGCCAACGCCTCAAAAAGTTTGGGCGCTTCTGTTCTGTTCCTGAGTGTTCTGTAGACAACTTAAATTATGTCCTGCCCTATCCGTGTAGGAGGCCTTCTGTGAGATGTTCACCATCGTTGGCGGAAACCAGGTAGATGACGGTGAAGATCACAATCCAAACAATGTCAACAAAGTGCCAATAGAGGCCCAGGATTTCGATGTTCTCAGACTGATGTTTGACGCTCATCGTCGTATCAATACTGAAGTGCCAGGCACCCGCGATCAGCGTCAAGATGAGACCAACGATAAAGATGATGACTGAAGGCGAACCCTCGATATCAGGAATGACATCAACCATTCCAAGAACACCCACCATGCCCAGATAGAAGGCCAATAACGTGGCAAGGAGCGATACTCCGCTCTTACCCGTTGGTGTCACCGTTCCAGACATCATCAATAGCCAGATCACACCCAAAGTTACGTGCGCCCCGTGGAAACCGGTCAACACATAGAACGTGGTCCCAAAGAGGTTTATTTGAGGAGTCAGTCCCTCGTGGAAGAACTCAGTAAATTCAAATGCCTGGAAACCCAGGAATCCAGAACCCAGAGCTGCGGTCATGAGAATCCAGAATCGGGCAAGCTTGGGTCGGTCGCGTTGGGTGTAGTTCAGCGCCAGAACCATTGCCAGCGAACTCATCAGAAGTACGAATGTGCTGATGGTTGTAAGCGGCACGTCGATGATCTCATCCGGCCAAGGGCCAACCTTGCTCTGGTTTCGGTAAACCAAATAGGTAGCGATGAGGGACCCGAAGAACATGCACTCGGATCCAAGGAAGGACCACATGAGAAGTTTGCGATGGCTGAGGCCGGTCGTAGTCTCCTCGTGGTGTTCCACGTTGTGATTGTCTGCTGTTATTGCTGCTTGTGCCAATGTATTTCCGTAAGGACTCGCCCGAGAGCGGTCTACTTGTCCTAGTGGTGGTCCTCCGGGTCGTTGACAGGTTCGAATACCCAGCCCAGCACGCCGTACAGAGTGATGAGACCGGCAATCAGAGTGAGCCACCATGCGCTCATCAGGGAGCCGCCAAAGAATGCAATGCCGACTCCGGCAATCAACGGGTAGTAAGACTTGTCGGGCAAGTGGATACCGTGATCAGCACCCAGAAGTTTCTCTGGGCTGACCTTTGGCACCAACGGGATATCTTCTGCACCGGCCGGTGCGAGTTGTTCACCATCAGAGTCGTGTGCCTCTTCGTGAAGAATCGTCTCCGGGTACTTCTTCACCCACCAGTCGTCCAGTGCATCGACCTCCGGAATGTTCACGAAGTTATAGACGGGCACCGGTGATGGGATTGACCACTCAAGTGTTCGACCATCCCACGGGTCCGCCCCGGCTACCTCACCACCGCGCGAGGTCTTGAAGTAGTTGAAGATGAATACAAGTATTGAAATGGCGATGATGAATGCACCAAGTGTTGCAAACTCGTTCGATCGCTCCCAGCCGGACTCTTCTGCATAAGTGAAGATTCTTCGAGGCATACCGTCCAGACCCAACCAGTGCATCGGGAAGAATGTCAGGTTCATACCCACGAACATGAGCCAGAAGTGAATCTTTCCAAGCTTCTCGTTCAGGAATTTGCCTGTGAACTTTGGCCACCAGTAGTACACACCGGAGAACAGTCCAAATATCGAGCCGCCAAACAGCACGTAGTGGAAGTGCGCAACGATGTAGTACGTATCCTGCTGCTGTGCATCAGTCGGCGGCGAGGCGTGGGTTACCCCTGATAGTCCGCCAACAATGAATAAGGCAACGAATCCGATTGAGAACAGCATCGCGGAGTTGAGCTTTACGTCTCCGCCCCAGACGGTTCCAATCCAGTTGAATATCTTAATTCCGGTTGGAACCGCGATCGCCATCGTAGATAAGGCAAATGCGGATGTAGCCGCCGGCCCAAGTCCTGTGGTGAACATGTGGTGTGACCACACGAAGAAGCCCATGAATGCAATAGCCGCGCCAGCAAAGACCACGAACGCGTAACCGAACAGCGGTTTTCTGGAGTACACGGGGAGTACTTCTGACACGATTCCCATTGCTGGGAGGATCAGGATGTAGACCTCAGGGTGTCCGAAAAGCCAGAACATGTGCTGCCAGTAGACAGGTTCGCCTCCGGCATCAGGGTTGAAGAAATTCGTTAGATAAAGTCTGTCGAACTGAAGCTCGATCAGGGCAACGGTGATGACGGGGAATGCCAGCACCAAAAGAATCTGCACGATCAGCGCCATCCATATGAAGACAGGCATTTTCATGAAGCTCATGCCTGGAGCGCGCAGGTTGATGATGGTGACCAGGAAGTTGAAGGCTGCAGCCAGCGATGCAATACCAAGCACCTGTAGACCAATCACCCAGAACGTGGTGTTGTTGCCCAGTGCGTATGCGCCCTCTGTCAGGTTTGCGTAACCGAACCAGCCAGCGTTTGGAGCTGAGTTGAACGCAAAGCTGAGGTTGATTAGCAAACCACCAGATAGGAACGTCCAGTAGCTGAAAGCATTCAGCCTTGGGAACGCAACGTCTCTGGCACCAATCATTAACGGAACCATCCAGTTAAAGAAGGCAGCAGATAGTGGCATGACGACAAGGAAAATCATCGTAGTGCCGTGCATTGTGAAGAGTTGGTTGAAGACTTCTGGAGACACCAGATCATTGTCAGCGCGTGTAAGCTGCAGGCGCATGATCAGCGCTTCAATTCCTCCAACAAGGAAGAATATGAAGGCAGAGATGCCGTATAGAGTGCCGATCCGCTTGTGATCGACCGTCGTTATCCAGCTCCAGATCCCCGTGTCAGACTTGGGGCGCGGAATCGGGTTCGGGAACTTTGAAATTACTGCTTCCTGAGCCACTTTATTTCCCCCGCCAACTGACCCACATACCAGATGTGGTCAATCGGAGTGCGAGTGATACTCCTTGCACCGATTTGTTTCTACTAATCATTATTCAATCGACAGCAAGTACGCTACGAGATCGTCGATCTCGCCGTCGTCAAGCTGCGCTCCAAAGGTACCGGGCATTGCGCTGATTGCTCCGCCACCAACTACAAAGGCGTTGGGGCTGACGATCGATTCACGTACATAGTCATTGGCTGACTGTCCATCGACTGTTGAGCCTGCTCTGTCTGCGAGGCCACTGAAGCCAGGTCCAACAACCGTGTTGGTGCCAGTACTGTGGCAACCGGAACATCCCGTACTGGCAAACAACGCTTCTCCGTTGGCTGCTGATGGCTCACCACCACCGCCTCCGACGGGTTCGGTTACTTCTTCCACTGCGTCGGCCGCTATTGGAGATAGTGACATCAGGTAGGCCACTAGCTGATCAACTTCTGCTGAACTTAGCTCTGAGCCATTGTAGATAGCCGCCTGTTTGGACATACGGTTGCCTTTCTTGATGTCGTTAGGATCAAGAATCCATTCACGCAGGTTGGCCTCGTTGAGCTCAGCGATGCCAGCGGCAAAGTGAGTGCGTAAGGCAAGGTGAGTCAGGTTTGGCGCAGAGATGATTCGGGCGTTCTCAGGATCAGCCTTGAAGGCTTCTTGCCGAGCGAGCTGTGTGCCACGCTCTGCACGTGCCACCGCTGGAATGTAACTGTTGGCCGTGTGACATGTGGTGCAGTTCTGTGCAAAGACAGTCTGACCGGCAGCAGCAGCTGAGCCTGGCTCTGGGGATGCAGGTGGGCGACGCATTCCGTCAAGCCACGCCTGGTACTCCTCGGCTGTCTCAGCGACAACATGAAAACGCATGTTGGCATGTGCTTCACCGCAGAATTCTGCACACTGTCCAAGGAAGGTGCCAGTCTCACTCGCCTGGATCCACATGCTGTTCCCCTGACCAGGGATCATGTCTACCTTGCCAGCGATCTGAGGGATCCAGAAGCTGTGGATCACGTCGTCTGAGATCAATTGAACGTCCACCGCACGATCGACAGGAATGTGGAGTTCGTTGGCGGTGATGACATCTTCACCAGGGTATTCGAACTCAAACCACCATTGGTGGCCAACGGCGTTGATCACAAGTGGGTTGTCAGGAACACGACCATCTAGGGGGCCACGGTCCTGATCCATGATCATGATCAGCGTTGGCACGGCGATTATTGCCAGAATCACGATCGGGGCAAGAGACCAACCAATTTCAAGTCGGGTGTTCCCGTGAACCTGTTTCGGGAGCTTGGAAGCCCCACCCTTCTGTCGGAATTTAAGGATTGAGTAGAGAAGGGCTGCTTCTACAACGACAAATACAACAACGGCAATGATGAAGATGAAGATAAATATGTTCTTCTGATCTTCAGCAACAGGCCCCGCCGTCTCAAACGGGGATTGGTTACTGTTAAGAATGCAAGCCGAAAGTAGAGCCGGCGCAAGAATTGCCAGTAGTAGCGCAGAACGTCGTCGCATTAGCGAAAACCGGAATAAATTCATTTGTGGAGAGGTACGTCTCCGCCTACCCAAGAGTGATCCGAGCAGTGCCCTGAAATCACAATCCAATGCGGCTCAAGCAATCGCCCAAACCGTTAGTGCTTTTTGTAACAAACCGTCGGGCAGCATATCATCGCCCTTTCGAGCGATGCAACAGATTTAACACCGGTGGGAGGCGTATCTACCAATGCTGGACGAGAATTGACGGCCAGAATCCTCCAGCGACTTGCGATTGCCACGCGAAATGAAGGGAAACTTCGGGAGTTTAAGCGCCTTCTAGAGGGCGTTGAGTTCGAACTGTTCACTCTCGATGACCTTGGCGTTGATTTTGATGCGGAGGAGACAGGCGATACGTTTGAGGCCAACGCCCGAAGCAAAGCACAGGATTACGCTGAAGCATCCGGCATCCTCACGCTCGCTGATGACTCCGGACTTGAAGTGGACGCGCTTGATGGCGCACCGGGCGTCTACTCCGCACGGTACGCGGGCGAGCATGGCGATGACGAAGCGAACAACGATCTATTGCTCGCAAATTTGGCAGATGTTGCATCCGGCGAACGCACTGCTCGCTACCGAATCGTGATAGCGCTGACAGATCCGTCCACTATGGAGACAGTGACGGTTGAAGGGGCGTGTGAAGGTGAGATTGGGTATGAGCGGCAGGGAAGCAATGGGTTTGGCTACGACCCCCTATTTTACGTGCCACAGCGCCAGAAGAGCATGGCTGAACTGACGGCTGACCAGAAGGATGCCTTGAGTCACCGCGGCATCGCAGCGAGGAAAATAGCGGTATTACTTCGGCAACGAGGAAGCTGAACACCGCCATAGCGCTCCGTTTGCAGCTAAACTTGTTATTGCAGACAGTACATCACTCGAATTCAGCTTTGGAAATCCATTATTGGCCGCTACGGAAATCAGTAAAGACTCAATCCCGGTAGATAAGTACCAGCGGCCGCTGCGCGACCTTCGTATCTCCGTCACCGACAGGTGCAACTTCCGCTGCCCGTACTGCATGCCCGCAGAGATCTACGGCGCGCGGTACGAATTCCTGCCTCGAGCAGACATCCTCACGTTTGAGGAAATCGCCAGGTTCACAAGACTGTTCACAAGCCTTGGTGTCACTAAAGTGCGCCTCACCGGCGGTGAGCCACTGATTCGCGCCGATGTATCTGATCTCATCGGGATGCTGAATGTCATCCCGGGCGTGCAGGACCTCACGCTGACAACCAATGGATATCTGCTGGAGAAGTTTGCCGATCAACTGGTGGACGCAGGCCTTCGACGGATAACCGTCAGCCTCGATAGCCTGGACGAGGACGTCTACAAGCAGATGAACGGCCGTAACTTCGGTACGGAGCATGTGCTCAAGGGCATCGCTGCAGCAGAGAACGCCGGACTATCGCCTATCAAGATCAACGCTGTGGTCGAAAAGGGAATCAACGATCACACGCTGGTCGATCTGGCAAAGCATTTCAAAGGCACCGGCCACATCCTCAGATTCATTGAGTTTATGGACGTAGGCAACCTCAACGGCTGGAACATGGATAAAGTGGTGCCTGCACAGGACATCATTGATTTGATTCGTGCTGAGCTGCCATTGGAGCCGGTTGAGCCGAATTACGTTGGCGAAGTGGTTCGGCGCTGGAAGTATTCAGACGGCGGAGGCGAGATTGGCGTGATCACGTCTGTCACGGAGCCATTTTGCGGCGACTGTACTCGCGCTCGATTGTCTACCGACGGCAAGTTGGTCACCTGTCTGTTCGCAGAGGACGGCATTGACCTGCGAGGCCCCATGAGGGCAGGGGCGACAGATGAAGAGCTGCTTGATCTGATATCCGGCACATGGAAGAGCCGGACCGATCGCTACTCAGAAGAGCGTACGGCAATTCTCAATTCAGGAGATGAGCGACCCGCCAAGAAGATAGAGATGTACCAGATCGGCGGCTGATCTAGCTTTCGATCATCTCACTTACGGCACGTGTTTTCTTGCGCCTGCTCTGCATGTCTTCCAGATACCTGGGTCCGTAAGTTCTCGCCACCGCACCCCGTAGCTCAATAGAGCCAAACGGCGTTGCAAGTGGCACCGTTGCGCCGTAGCTGTGTAGAAGTGCCCCGTCTGGACGGCCAAGGAACTCACCAACTAGCACCATCTCAGGTGCACGCCTCTGATGCCGGGCGAGCGCGGCCTTAACATCCTCAGGCGAAGTTTCCACTGTGCGGATGTTCAAGA
>CAUZJA010000132.1:0-7873 GCA_963579925.1 Dehalococcoidia bacterium
CGGTGCTGCGTATGCTCCGCCATCAAAGCCGCTGACGATCTCGACGTCGTCTGGGTCGAGGTGGACGGGTAGTTTCATCAGCTCTGCACCCTGCTTGGATCGACGGATCATGGTCTCGCGCAATTGGTCCGTATCGGACGGGCTGTACTTGATCATTGACGCTTTCCAGTCTAGGTCGAGGTTCTTTGCGAGCAGTCGGAGACCCGGAAGCGAGCGGCCGGTGAGGCCCCATGCGTGGACGCTACTCACGCCCAACGCCGCAAGCTGGCTCTTGATCTCAAGCCCTGCCTCCACGAAACTAATCGTCCCCATGATCTCCGGGAACCAGTCTTTGTTGAGGATGTACGGGTTGCCGCCGTCGGCCCGCACCTGATCAGCTATATTCTCGGCGTACGCCATCGCGTCATCATCCGCCTTCACGCGATGGATCTCGCCGCCCATGAGCTTCACCAGTAGCAGGTTGCCCTGCGGCGTGCGTTCGACCTCATCTTGCGATACCAGGATGTAGCGAATGCCCGCCTTCACGCACCCGGCCGCGGCCACTCGGGCCTGGTTCGAGTGGAAGTTGTTGATGTTGATAAGGGTGTCGAAGCCTTCATCTCGAACGTGAGCCATCTCGAACTCGAAGTGCCGAGACTTGTTACCGCCGTATGCGAGGCCGGTTGTATCGTCCCGCTTCACCAAAATCCGCGGCCCACCAATCTTCTCGCGGAACGCTTTCCACTCCTCCAGTGGGGTGGGGGTATGCGACCACCGAATGCGTGGGATCTCGTCTATGTTGGCTTGAACCTGCTCGGCGGTAATAGAGGCTGACATCGTGTCTCCGTGGAGTTATTTGCCTGATGGTGACATGCCGATCACCTCAGAAAGAAGTTTGAAGAATCCCTTTTTGCGTTCAGTGTTGATGCCCCAGTTGATGGGCAGGTTCTGGAAGCCTTCAATGTAGTCGCCGAACGCAGTACTTCCACCTGCTCCGTCTCCCGGGTCGAAGTAGCCCCAGCTGGCGTACCCGCTCAGCGCGACAGTGAAGTTGTTGAGCGGCTTATCGAACTCGAAGTGATCGTCCTCGTTGTAGATGATCGGTTTCGGAGTGTACGCGGCCGATTCCCGGACATCGTTGATCCGCATGCCAACCCTGGCCGGATCGTGCATGCTGTTGCCGTGCAGCAGCACGAAGTCTGACGCCCGGATCACCTCGTCCGTTGGGGCGGTCATGTGAGCGAAGCTTGTGCCAACCAGCAGGCGCTCGCCGCCCTCGCTGATCTCCGTCACGCGTTCGATCAATTCATGTACCCGGGGCGGTGTGAGAATCTCGTGCTCGTAACGAGGGACGTTCACCTCATTGTTGATTTCGATGATGACGTTCTTGTAGCCGTTGGTGAGTACCCACTCCGTCGCGTTGTCGACTGCACGGAGTACGGCTGCCTCATCGGTAAGGCGTTCGTCTTGACCGAAGTAAAAGTAGCCCAGATTGACGACCATACCGTTGGCATCAGCGGCTTCGACAACGCGTGCTGTTCTCGCCATCCATTGCTCGCGCAGCGAACCGTCTGGCTCGAATGCACCGGAGTCCCATGGCTGCGTTCCAGTGCCCGGAAGATCTGCCCAGACTTCGTTTTCGGATGCGTTTGGGTGAGTCTTTCTGATCTGGGTCATCAGTTCATTGAGGCTGTCGTCATCGTTACGGTAGTAGCCGAGTGGACTGGCGCCCTGCAGGTTTACCGGTATGCACAGCAGGCCATGAGTGGCGTACGTGGGGAGCATGTCGATCAGCTCCTGGACGTTGCGATCAGGGTCCCACTCGCCGGTATCAGGATAGGCCCACACCTGGCGGGTCAGTGGATTCATATCGTCGAAAACGCCGTTCGCCATTCGACTGTTGAGGAGCAGACCTTCAATCTTCCAGCCGCGATAGTTGCGGCCTTTGTATGTAGGTTCGTCATTGATCAGGATCTGATCGCCATCGATCGAAACTATCGTCTGGCGATTACTCACCAGACGCGGCCTTCACAAGCTCGTCTCGGACGCGCTCTGCCACGATTGCCAACTCACCCTCCTGGATGTTGAGCGGATCGACGACCAACTGGCCATCTGGGCCGTAGTTGGCGATGTAGATACGGGGAGTTCCAGCCATCAGGCGACGATGAATTTCGTCCCGGTCCGGGCCTCGCCAGTTGGAGTCAAATGTGATTACTGCGTGCGGGATGTAGTGGTCCCGATCGTGGATCACCTTTGCGATCACACCCGGCACCTCAATGATCTGGTCGACGATCATCTGCATCATCTCGTTGTAGTGCTTTGTCTCGGCCTCTTCGTCTGTCTCCACAAACTCACCAAGTGCTGCGATCAGGCCAGCCATCTCCTCTTTGGAGACTTTCTGCGCTCGTGCAATTCCAACGTTGGGGTAGTTGTTGAGGCGGGCGTATTCCACCCACTCAGAGGTGCCCGTCAGGATGCCAGTGCTCTGCGGCCCTCGAACGCCCTTGCCGCCGCTAAAGCTCACCAGATCAGCGCCCTGCTCCAAGTATCGCCGCAGGTTTGCGCGTGGCGGAAGCATCGATGCCGCATCGCACAGTATCGGAAGGTCGTGCCTGTGGGCTATCTCCGAGAGTTGGTCCAGCGGAACCACATCGTTGCTTTTGTACGGCGACTCCAGATGGATGATCGCCGCGGTGTTCTCATCGATGGCGTCTTCCACTTCCTCCGGCGTGCAAGCGACGCCGTCGCCAACCTCTTTAAATCGTCCACCGGATGTCAGGTAGAGATGATCGTAGATAAACCGGTGATGCTTCTGAATGATCAGATCGCTCGCCATACCCTCGGTGTTTGGGAGTGCTGCGATCTTGTCCGGATCGTCGCGTGCGATGGCCGCTGCGGCCTGCACCACCAGGCCGCCTGATGCACCAGATGTGATCGTTGCGGCGGGAGCGCCAATGAGGTTTGCCACCTCTTTGCCAGCCTCAATCAGGAACTCATCGATGTTGTAGAAGCTGCTTGTGGCCTCCTGCATTGCTTCCATCGCCACCTCACGTGGGCGACTTCCGGAATGCTTAGTGTTGGGGCCACCAGCGTTAATGACAGGCTCTATATCCAGCCGATTGAGAACACTCATTGCAGGTAATACTCCGTTGGATTTGCCAGTTGAAGTGGCTCTTCATCTGGCGGCGTCTTGAATATTGCTTGAGAAAGTGCGGCTAGCCTAGCATCCACCTAATCCTGTCTCAATCACGTTCTCAGCCAATCACCGGAGTCCGAGAGTCCCCTGCTATGCTTGAAAGAACACGCGCACACGCGCCCGCAACTTCAAAAATTCATCCTCCGCTCCCAACGACGTCTCCAACTATGGCCATCGAAGAGATATCCGTACCCACGCCGATACTCGGCAGGGTTGAGACAACAACAACGCCAGAATTGCCTCCGGAAGAGTCACCAGACACTTCAGGAGCTTTGCTCATTGGCCTCGAAGGCCAGACTCTTCTGTTGAACGAAGACCATGTAGCGGTTGATGGCAGCGGCAATCACTGGCCCGGCTGGGCGCTTGTTCTGCTTACTGAAATTTCTGCAGTGAGAGTGATGTCTCAGTCGAAAGATCGTGGAGCGCTGGTCTGGGGCATTATTGGAGCAATCGCGGCTGTTGGCGTATGGCAGGTTGCAAGCAACGAAGCCGTTAGCCTGATTGGCGGGCTCGTTGTTGGCGTCATATCTCTCATCTTGCTTGGGGAATTCTTCCTCAAGCCGCCGGACCTGCGATTGGAGATCATCGTTGGCTCCAACGTTGTCGGCACTGGCATCAAGCGTGGTCAGGCGCAGGAAGCGCAGGAGTTCGCCGGTGCAATTCTGGAGACCAGAGCAAAGTTGCTTGCTCCAGTACCGTCGCCGGTACCGCCATCAGCAGAGACCTGGTCGACGCGTGTGTCTACGTTCCCGCCCCGCCAGCCTGTCTCTTAGCTAGCCGGGGTTTTCAGACGTGCTCAGGCGGCTCTTCCGAGGCGCAGAGAAGGATCGACATCGAGATCGAATCCGGATGACTCGCCATCCACCAGGTGGTGATAGGCCGCAGCCGCGATCATGGCACCGTTGTCCGTGCAGAGCACCGGAGGCGGAACGAACACCGGAAGCGTTGACTGCGAATGGAACTGCTCTCGCAGCCGCCTGTTTGCGGCCACTCCTCCGCCCACAATGATTCCGTTACATTCGTACTGTTCAGCGGCGGCGATCGTTTTTGTGACGAGCACATCTACGATCGATTCCTGAAGCTCGTGAGATAGTCCGGCAACGAGTCGCTCATCACGGCCGGAATCTGTGAGCCCAAGATCTTCCGCACGACGCAGCATCGCGGTCTTCAGGCCGCTGAAGCTGAAGTCGTGGGTCGGACGAATCCACGCTCGTGGCAGCCGCTCGAGGTCTGGATGTCGCTCAGCTACGCGTGATATTTCGGGACCACCGGGGTACGGCATGCCCATGATCCGGGCGCACTTATCGAACGCCTCGCCCGCCGCGTCATCTCGGGTGGCACCGATCAACTCGTACTGCGTGTGAGAGTGGATGACCACCAGTTCAGTGTGGCCGCCGCTTACGATGATCCCCATTAGCGGGAACTCAGGGTTGTCCCTGAGAACATCAAACTCCTCAGTCAGCCACGCAGCCTTCAGGTGTCCCTCAAGGTGGTTCACGCCGATTAGCGGGACTCCAAGCGACGCAGACAGGCCCTTCGCCGCGTTCACGCCCACGATCAGCGCTCCTGCCAGCCCTGGACCGCTAGTGACCGCAACAGCATCGATGTCAGACCACGCCAGCTCGGCGTCTTCAACGGCTTCACGAATCACTGGACTGATCGCCAGTATGTGCTGGCGGGATGCCAGTTCCGGCACGATACCGCCATGCGCCGAGTGCATCTCAGCCTGCGACGCGATCACGTTGGACAGGATTTGGGTGCTATCGACAACGACCGAAGCGGCGGTTTCGTCACATGAAGTTTCTATGCCGAGGATATTCAAAGTAGAAGCGTGCGCCTGATTGAGATTCGAGAACTAATTATTTCGCATTTGAATTGTAATCAACAGCGGAGCAGCAATCAGCCCATCCCAACGCCTCGTATCATTAGACATGCGCGTTAAGAGCAGGTTTGAAACCGGTCCTGGATTTTCGCGATGACATCCACCCGCAGCAAGTCTAAGTAATTGCGTTTCACTTCCAAACATATGGTGATCGGAATCACCGCTATCATCGTTGGACTGATGGCCATCGGCGGCGCGGCGATCTACATCGTCGTACAGCAAGACGCGCTGGATGGTCTGGACGAGTTCGTGGTCTCCGTTCCAACCGAGACGGTTAGCCAGTGGACCCAGCCACCGGTAAAGCCGACAGCCACTGCCGTTTCCGCGCCAACAGTCGAACCGGCAGATAGTACCCCGAGCGAAGTTATTCAGTATGAGTTCGATTTCGCAGGCCTCTACCCCGCTAACCAGATCAGCCCACGTTTCTGGGCCGACCCGCTGTTCGCCGGCACCGGGCCATTTGGTGGTCCAACAATTCCGGACGGCTTTGAGTTCGTGTCGAATCTCGATGCGCTCAGGGATGACAGACTCAGCGGGGAACCCAAAACGCTGTTGATCCCGTCCATTGGCCTCGTGGCTCCCGTCTCAGAACTGATGATCCTCGAGGAAGATACTGGCGCGCGATATGAGCAGCCAATTAATCTTGTTGGCCACATTCCGGAGACACCGAATCCCGGACAATTGGGCAATGGGTGGTACTTCGGGCATCTGGAGAGCCCAATTCTGGGTGAAGGCAACATCTTCAATCGACTGCCAGATGTGGTTGAGATGATCAAGAATGATCCCGTAGACGTGATAATCGAGACCGAGAATGAAGCGTTTCTATACCGGGTCACCGGGTCAAATGTGGTTCCAAAAGAAGATCTAGAGCTATACCGTAGTGACACCGCCACGGTCACACTGGTTGCTAGTTTTCCTTCACGCGTCTACTCGCACCGGCTGCTGATCACCGCCGAGTTGATCGCTGCCAAACTGCAATCGTAGCGAATCAGCACTAATTTCTAACCTGGCGACTGTTTATCGCGGCTCCAAATTGCGCGACACTATTGGTACATTGCGATATATTTCACAAGTTGTCACAGCGCGCGGCTAGTAGAAAGCTCAGGTTAGGTAATTGACTACTTCAGCCGCCCGGGCCGAGGAGAACGTCGGCCCGGAATCGCCAGAATCAGAGGCCGTTGCTCCCTGGCAAGACAGGCTCTACCTGTTTCTCCTTGGTTTTTCCGTAATTGGGATCTTGATCCAGATCACACTTGGCGGTGTGGTGAGGGTCACGGGATCAGGCGACGGTTGCCCGGACTGGCCTCAGTGTTTCGGCAGATGGATCCCACCGTGGGAGTACCACGCAATTCTGGAGTACAGCCACCGATCAACGGGCACTGTGGTCGGCATAATCATGTTGCTCGCTCTGGTCAGAACATTTCAGAAGTACCGCACGGACCGCAGCCTTCTCTACATACTAATCGCTGCCTTTGTTCTGGTGGGCATCGTGGGAATCATCGGTGGTCAGGTCGTCCTCAATGATCTCAACCCCGCCATCCGCACCGCACACCTCGCTTTAGCTGAGATGGTGCTGCTCCTGATGATCATTGCGTATGTGATTGCGGCTACCAATCCACTAACTCGCGTATTCAACGTTGCTCAGAGTCTGGAAGGTCGGCAAGTTCGCAATCTAGCGATGTGGGCAGCAATTATTGCTTTGGTAGCGCTCCTCTCGGGCGCGTATGTAGTGTGGCGCAACGCTGGTGCAGTTTGCGGTTCCTGGCCCCTCTGCGGTGGTGCGCTGATACCCGAGATCGAACTCACATTCATCCACATGGTCCACCGCGTACTGGCGGGAGTCAGCGTGCTGTTGGCTGCATACGCGGCGCACCGTGCATACCGCCTTGATGGAGCATCCAAATTGCTTCGAGGATCAGCGGTTGCTGTCGGCGTTGTGATCCTGATGCAAGTGTTTATCGGCGCGGCCAACCCGTGGACTGATTTCGAAACTTGGGCAAAGGCATCTCATCTGAGCATGGCAACCGTAATGTTCGCCGCAACATCACTTGTAGCAGTTATCATCTGGCTGGCGATTTACCGAGAAGAACGCGAAGCGCTGGCAAATTTAATTGAGTAGTCAAGCAGTAAATGATAGCTCTGGCATCATGCAGGTGGTCAGCGACCACATCGCACTTACAAAGCCGCGTGTCATCAGTCTGCTGCTCTGGACCGCGTTCGGTGGCATGGTCATCGCTGATCGTGGCATCCCTGCACTCACCATTGTTGCGGCAGTACTCATAGGCGGAGCGCTCGCATCTGGCGGTGCCAGTTCCATCAACCAGGCGCTAGAGGGCGAACTAGACGTCGCCATGCGGCGGACATCTAACCGCCCGGTCGCATCAGGCCGTGTGGGTCTTCGCCATGCCATGATTTACGGCCTGGTCCTGAACGCCATAGCCTTTGCCATGATGGTGGTTGGAGCGAACCTGCTTGCCGCATTGATCACGATGAGTGGCACTGTGATTTACGTTGTTATCTACACAATGTGGCTCAAGCGCAACACAACGCAGAACATCGTAATTGGCGGTGCCGCAGGCGCAGTGCCACCAATGGTTGGGTGGGCAGCTGTAACCGGCGATATCACGTTGCCGGCGTGGTACTTGTTCGCAATCATATTTTTCTGGACTCCGCCGCACTTCTGGGCACTAGCCATCATGATCAAGGACGACTACAAAGCGGCAGGCGTGCCGATGCTGCCGGTAATAGTTGGCTTCAACGAAACCCGCCGAGCAATCTTCCTCTACACCTGGATCCTGCTTGGACTCACGTCCTTG
>CAUZJA010000133.1:0-7867 GCA_963579925.1 Dehalococcoidia bacterium
CTGCGACTCAGATTTGGCGGGCGGCCGAAGGTTGCTGACCGGTAGCACCTGTGGCCGTGGTCGGGTATCGTGCGAGTGTGCCATTAGCACTGCATCGTTTAGCCCGAATCGCGATTACACTAATGGGGTACAAATGTACTACTGCTCAAGAATTCGTGAGATTAGTTTTTAGCCCCCAACTGGTGATTCACCGGGAAGACAGTTACTGAGCCCATGACAACACGTGACTTCGAGATTGCGAACTCCCTGCTGGTGGGTGACACGGCGGACGTCTACTTCCACCGCACCATGACTATTCTCCGCAATGAGGGGATGAACCCTGAAGTGGTGATGGAGTTCACGCCTGAGCGCGGTGGAGTCCTGGGTGGCATCAATGAGGTGAAGTCGCTGCTCACCAAAGTTCTGCCAGAGACGGGCCGAGAAGTGTGGGCGCTTGAAGAGGGCTCCGCGATCAATCGCAAAGAAGTGTCTCTGCGAATTCATGCCCCTTATGTTTCATTTGGCCTGTACGAGACCGCAATCTGCGGAATATTGGCATCATGCACAGGCTGGGCTTCGGCAGCCCGTGAATGCGTTGAGGCGGCTCAGGGAATCCCTATCGTCTCGTTCGGCGCACGCCATGTTCATCCTTCTGTTGCAGGCGTGATGGAGTACTCGGCCGTCGTCGGTGGGTGTGTTGCACCTTCATCCGTACTGGGCGCTCGCCTGACTGGCCTGACGCCGTCTGGGACTATGCCCCATGCGCTGGTTTTGATCATGGGTGATACCGTCCGCGCGATTCAGGCGTTTGACCGGCATATGCCGCCGGAGACACCCCGTGTAGCACTCGTGGATACGTTCCATGATGAGGTAGAGGAGTCGCTAGAAGTTGCTCGCGTGATGCGGGAGAAGCTTCGAGGTGTTCGCCTTGATACACCCCGCGAGCGTGGCGGTGTGACACCGGCGCTTGTGCAAGAGCTTCGCGCGCGGCTCGATCAGGCAGGGTTCAGTCACGTAGACATTATTGTGTCCGGCGGAATGAGCCCAGATCGAATCCGAGAATTCGTAGAGACCGAATCTCCAGTGAACGTGTTCGGGGTTGGCTCGTATATCAGTAGCGCATCATCAAACAACTTCACTGCAGATATCCATGAGATCGAAGGTCGCCCAGCTGCCAAGCGAGGACGAATCCCGGGTATCACTCAGAACGGGCGACTCGATCGAGTTCTCTAGGACTAGGCGCTCGTATTCAGAGCATCGGCAAGTTCCAGCCTGACGCAATCGCTGGTCTCACTGGAGACTTTGGCCCACTCAGCTATACGGTATCCGGCGACCCACACAATTCTGTTTTCCAGTAGTACAAGCGGAATGCGTCGTCGCAAATCGCGGGGGACTTTGGCATCAATGAAGAAGTCTGACAGCTTCTTTTCGCCTGTCATGCCGAGTGGCTGGAATCGATCACCTTCAATCCAGTTCCGCACCGTGAGAGACTGCCCGGTGGCTTTCAGATCCAGAAATGCCACGGAATCACTGGCAAACGGCGTGCCTTTCGGTGGCTCGGCGAGGACTGCCGTCAGGGTCGTCTCAGTGTTAAGTGCTACCGAACCGGGTACGTTCAGCGGTTTCTCATCATCGATGGGCAAATAGCGGAATTCGGTGGGATTTGACCCACGACTCAGGGTGGCGTTTTCATACCCAATTTCGAGGACCACTCCGGCTGGAAGTTCGACCGACTGTCCAACGCCGCCGTGGACGGCGCTGAGGATTGCGGTGACGTGCACCGATTCGAGAGTCTGATGGCGGTCTGGGGCAAACTCAGCATAAGCTCGCTGGATTATCCGTGCAGCGATGGCAGCTGGCACATGGTTCAGAACAGCGAGTGGTAAAGATACAATTCCGCCGTCGTGTTTGACTGCGGGCCATTGTTCATCGACCATAGCCTCAAGCGCCTGATGATCTGCACCGGCAACTTCGCCAAGTCTGGTGAGCGCATGCGCAACGGATGGATTCAACTCCCGCATCTCAGGAAGAATCTTGTGGCGAATGCGGTTTCGCGCGAATGACAGGTCATCGTTGGATGAGTCATGGCGGGTTCGCACGCCTATCGATTCACAGTAAGCTTCGGTGTCAGGCTTGCTCGCTGAGAGAAGTGGGCGCACCAGTCTGAGTCCTTCTGAATCGTCTTCACCCGGAACCGGACCTCTCGGTTGGATGCCCTGCAGTCCTGCCAGCCCGCTTCCCCTAACAATGTGCAGTAAGATCGTTTCGGCCTGATCGTCGCTGGTGTGCGCCGTGGCAATGCTGCCGACACCGTGGCGCCGTGCCGTATCTGCCAGGAATTTGTAGCGCATGGTGCGTGACGCCGATTCCAGGCCTCCGGATTGCGTCGCAGCGTATCCGGCCACATCTCCGGTGCCGATCTCAAACGTTATTTCGTGTTCTGTGCAGAAATCTCGAACGTATCGAGCATCACCTTCTGACTCAGGTCCTCGGAGGCGATGGTTGAAATGTGCTGCGACGAACATAGGAATCTGATTGGGATCTGCTTCACGCAGATGGGCCAAAGCGACCAGCATTGCCATGGAATCTGGACCACCCGAGACCGCGAGAAGAAGTGTCTCAGAGCGGGTGACACCAGAAGCTACTAGCCCATCGCGTAGCGCTGCCTCAAATGGGTGAAGACGGACCATAGTCTTTTAGCCTGCCGGCTGGGATTCTGGCACGGTCGTCAACGGAACTCGAACTTCAACACCCGAAATCTTGTTCCCTTCAATCTTGATGATCCGGAACCTGAGTTCGTTGAATCGGAATCGATATCCCTCCTGCGGAATGCGTTGGACAGTCTCCAAAACGAATCCTGCGATCGTGTTGTAGTCGCCATCAGGTAGATCCAAATCTAGGCGGTCATTTGCCTCATCAATGGACATTCCACCATCCAGTTCGAACGTGTTCTCTCCGATGCTCACGATCTGCTGCGAGGGCTTGAGGCCTTCCTCGCCAGTTCGTCCAACAATCAACTCCAGGATTCGTGTGAGCGTTACAACTCCGGCGATACCACCGAACTCATCAACGACCAGTGCGATCTTATGACCGTCACTCTGGAGGGATTCGAAGAGGTCGAGCAACGGTGCCGACTCCGGAACGAAGTACGGTTTTCGCATCAGGTTGGTGACGGGCCTGTCCAGGTCGTCTGGGTTTTCGGCAAGTGACTGCATCACGTCTTTGATGGAGAGAATTCCCACCACATCGTCTTCATCATCCTCGAAGACTGGGAATCGAGTGTGCTGGGTGCGCTGATACAGCTTCAGAAAGTCCCGAACCATGGTGCCGGCCTCAACCCAGATGATCTCGTTGCGTGGGCTCATTACATCAGCAACTTGCATTTCACCAAAACGGAACACTCCTTCAAGCATCTCCCCGCGGGCTGATTCAACCGTTCCTTCTTCTTCTCCAACGTCAATCAACATTCGAAGCTCACCCTCTGTAACAGTTGGGGTGATTAATGCCTGTCTCCCGCCCATCAAACGGACAACCAGGCGAGGGATAGCTGCGAAGAACCATACGATTGGCCCGGTCGCGATCATCAAATACAGAACAGGACGCGCTGAGATCAGTGACCACTGTTCATTCATCAGGGTGGCTACAGATTTTGGCGTGAGCTCCCCGGCCACTACGATCAGGACCGCAGCAACGGCGGTGGCGAGCGCCACGACGAGCACATTATTGCTATCAAATATCTGGATGGTCACGCTGGTAGCGACCGCGGTCACCATGATGTTGAGGACGTTTCCGGTCAGCAAGATTGCACCAAAGAACCGCTCGTGTTCTGCGGTTACTTGCATGGCGGCGGCGGCGCGGGGATTTCCTTCTTCTGCCAGGCGGCGTATTCGTACCTTGTTAACTGAAATAAGGGCTGCTTCAGACGCGCTGATGAACGCGCTGCCCAGCAACCCGATAGCGATAACGATTATTGCGATAGCCACTGCTGGCCCTCTCCGCCCGCCGGCGCAAGCGATGCTTGCAGACCGGAATGTGCGCTACATAGGGAGTTGAATCCCTTAAGGAATTCTAGCGCAGTGGGAGGGATGGCCTAAAGTGTGGCTTGATGCGCTGTTTACTCGTCCTCAGATTCCTCTGAAGCGGCGCCCTCTGCAACTTCTACCGTTGCTTCCGGGGTGAGTGTGACGACTTCAAATGATGCTCGGATAGCGGCGTCGATCTCTTCTTGGGCTTCCTCATTGTTGATGAGGTACTGTCGAGCAGCCTCACGACCCTGGCCCATTCGAACCTCGCCGTGCGAGAAGAATGATCCGCTCTTCTTCAAAAGACCCAGTTCAAGACCCATGTCCAGCAATGCGCCTTCACGACTGATTCCGCGATTGAATAAGATCTCAATCTCCGCGGTCTTGAACGGTGCAGCAACCTTGTTCTTTACTACTCGTACTCGAACACGGTTTCCGGTGACGTCATTGCCAACTTTGATCGACTCCATCCGTCGCAGATCCATACGTACGGAGGAGTAGAACTTGAGTGCGCGTCCACCAGGTGTGACCTCAGGGCTTCCAAAGAACACTCCAACCTTTTCACGCAACTGGTTGATAAATATGACTACGGTGTTCGTGCGAGCAACAGAACCGGTCAGCTTTCGGAGTGCCTGAGACATTAGGCGCGCCTGAAGACCGATGTGGGTATCGCCCATCTCACCTTCCAGTTCAGCAGAAGGAACCAGCGCCGCAACACTATCAATGACTACAACATCAAGGGCGCCTGATCGCACCAGGTAGTCCGTGATCTCCAATGCCTGCTCTGCTGAGTCTGGCTGTGAGATGTATAGAGCATCGACATCTACGCCACAGAGTGCCGCGTAAGCAGGATCCATAGCATGTTCAGCATCTATGTAAGCGGCCGTGCCGCCTGCTCGTTGCGCCTCAGCTACGATGTGGGACGCCAGTGTTGTCTTTCCGCTGGATTCTGCCCCAAAGATCTCAACGATACGTCCACGGGGTACGCCGCCTACACCAAGAGCCATGTCCAAGATGATGGAGCCTGTAGGTATCGCCGCGACCGAATGAATCCGGGATTCGCTCATCTTCATGATTGAGCCGCGACCGAATGCCTTCTCAATTTGGCTCAGGGCCAGATCTAGGGCTTGATCGCGCTCTGTCGGTTTCCCGTTCAGGCTAACGGTGCCATCCTGCAGGCTAACGGAGCCGTCCTGTACGTGGCGGGAGGTCTTTTTTTTGGTAGGCATTCTGTTCTGTCCTGAGTTTTCGGCGTTACCGGCTCGATCATTGGGTCCCAATTTATCGGGACGAACCGAGCCTAGCACATTTGTTCTACTCCCTCAAATACCTCATGTCACAACAGGCATTTGAGATCCGCGTCGTTCACAATCTTCGCGTTTCCCTGTTAGGTATGAAGCCACTACGATGTGGAGGAATCGTGACGATTCGAGCGTTTTAGTCGCCCACCCCATTTCGCGTGAACTACATGAGGGATATTCAACTTGTCCGACACATTGCACACGATCGGGTTTACTCGGAAATCAGCGGCAGAGTTTTTCGGTGCGTTGGAGCAAGCAGGCGTTAAGACCGTCGTCGATGTTCGGGTGAACAATTCGTCTCAACTCGCAGGTTTTACAAAAAGAGATGATCTAGCGTTCTTTTTGCGAGAGGTTCTTGGTGTGCGCTACATCCACGAGCTGAGTCTGGCTCCAACCCAGGAATTGGTTAAGAGTTATCGAACGAAGCACATCGATAGCGATCAGTTTGAAACCCGCTATTTGGAGTTGTTACACATGAGAGATGTCTCAGGACATCTCAAGGAGTCTGACTTTCGCTCGGATACCGCACTGCTGTGCTCAGAACCAGAGGCCGCGCATTGTCACCGACGCATAGCGAGCGAGTATTTGCGATCCAACTGGGGCGGTTTCGAAATCATCCACCTCTAAAAGTCTGTCTATGCAGGAGTCAAATACAAAAAGAAGGCCCCGATGCAATATCGGGGCCTTCTATCGACATTAGTTAGTCGATGGGGTCTACCAGCGACGTCCGCCGCCACCGCCGCCATCACCGCCGCCGCCGTAGCCTCCGCCACCACCGCCTCCGCCACCACCGCGACGATCTTCGCGTGGTCGGGCTTCGTTGACGCTGACTTCACGACCGTCGAGCTGGGAGCCGTTGATGGCTGCCATGGCCGTGTTGCCCTCGCCGTCATCTGACATCTCAACAAAACCAAAACCACGTGAGCGGCCTGATTCTCGGTCGGTGATTACACGAGCTGAGTCAACTGCACCGTGAGTTGCAAACGCAACCCGCAGTGAGTCATCTGTCGTGTCAAAACTAAGGTTTCCTACGTAGATATTCAACTACTTACTCCTCCGCAATAGCGGACAAACTATTTCGCATCTAACCGCGCTCAAGGTCCATGGGTTCGCGGTGAGCGTATCCGGGGAGCATGTGCAGGATCTATGCGGACAGTCACAACATGCCGCAAATAGTCATGACTGCCAATTAACTTTACGACCTCTACATTCTACCAAATAGGCAGGATTCGACAACAAGGGGACGGCGAACGGCGATTTACCAATGTTGAGGAGGTGCAGGTAGTCGCCTGATTATTGGATGTCCACACCTCTCTGCCACCCTGAAATCTTTCAAGAGTCAGCCTATTGTCAGAGCGAATTGACACTGATTCGAATATGATGCCCGCACTATGCCATCTGAGCGTGTACAGCGGCGAATAGACCGGTTTCTTGATCAGGCCGATGAGGCACTTGAGGCCAACGCCTGGCAAAAGACCGTCGAAATATGCCGCGCCGTTTTAAAATTGGACGGCGAGAACGCAGACGCCGCTTCGTTTCTTGAGGCTGCTGAAGAGGCAATCGAGGCAGGGACGGCTTCAACGCCGCCTCGCGCATCTGAAGAGATCACCCCATCGACCACGATAGATCAATTACCAACGTCCTTCACCAACGGACGTTTTGTGGTCAAGAGTCTCATCGGCGAAGGTGGCAAGAAGAGGGTCTATCTGACCCACGGCACCACGCTCGACCGAGACGTAGCGTTCGGCTTGATCAAGTCTGAAGGACTCGATGCCGATGCTCGACAGCGCATCACCCGAGAAGCCCAGGCGATGGGTCGTTTGGGTGACCACCCCAACATCATGCCTATTCATGATCTGGGGGATGAGATTGGTCAGCCATATCTTGTTCAGCCACTAATGAACGGTGGCGATGTAGGAGCGCTGATCGAGGCCGCTGACGATGGTAGACTCCCTCCTGAGGACGCACTGCGGCTTGCAGCCGAGATCTGCAGCGGGCTGGAATTTGCCCACTCCAAAGGGATCATCCATCGTGACCTGAAGCTTGGGAATGTATGGCTAACCAGCGGTGGCAACGCCCGCATCGGTGATTTTGGATTGGCGCTGTCAATCGATCGTTCTCGCCTCACGCAAGAGAAGATGATGGTTGGCACTGTCTCCTACATGCCGCCTGAGCAGGCCACTGGCGGAGAGGTAACGGAGCAGGCAGACCTGTATTGACTGGGGGCGATGCTCTACGAAATGGTGACTGGCAGGCCACCTTTCTTGGGCGACGATGACATCGCGATAATCAGCCAGCACGTCAACACACCACCGGTGGCACCGAGTTGGCACAACCAGTCACTCCCGCAGACGCTGGATTCGCTCATCATGCGGCTGCTCTCAAAGGCGCCATCAGAGCGCCCTGAAAGCGCCAGAGACGTCTTGCTGGCGCTTTCCGGCATCGACGGCTGAAGCTGTGGTTGCACGTGAAGATACCCAGGGTTCGCTGGATGCCATGTCAGGCGGCGTCTTCGTAGGCCGACACCGTGAGATGGATGCCCTGAAGGCGGCATTTGAAAAGACT
>CAUZJA010000134.1:0-7827 GCA_963579925.1 Dehalococcoidia bacterium
GATGTGCGTCACACCAAGGTGATTCAGAGCGTCCACGCAGGCATTCACGATGGCCGGACATGCGGCAATCGTTCCCGCCTCACCGGCGCCTTTAGCGCCCAGTGGGTTCACTTTAGTTGGGGTCACAGTGCGATCAGTTTCGTAAGACGGCAGGTTTTTTGCGATGGGAAGCGCATAGTCGAGCATTGAACCGCTCAGGAGTTGTGCGTCGTCTCCATAGACGCCGTTTTCCCACAGTGCCTGTCCGATACCCTGCGTGATTCCGCCGTGGACCATTCCATCGACGATCATTGGGTTCATCACGTTGCCTACGTCATCGACAGCCACGTATCGCTTTAGTTTTACCTCACCTGTATCGGCGTCGAGTTCGACGACTGCGATGTGAGTACCAAATGGCCACGTGAAGTTTTCCGGGTCGAAGAAACTCGTCGCTTCAAGTCCCGGCTCCATTCCTGGCGGCAAATTCTTGGCAAGGTAAGCCTCAAGGGCCACGTCGCCAAATCCGATGCTGCTCTCAGGTATGTCTTCAACGATGAACGTCCCGTTGACCAGTTCAATCTGCTTCTCAGGAACACCCAGTTGGTGAGCGGCGATCTTCTTCGCCTTCGCTATGACCTTCTCAAGGCTCATGTGAAGTGCTGCGCCACCAACTGCCAGCGAACGACTACCGAACGTGCCGGTACCGAACTGCTGCTTGTCAGTATCGCCATGGTGAACTTCAATGTTCTCCATTGCTACACCAAGTTGGGATGCCACCATCTGTGCGAACGACGTCTCATGACCCTGGCCGCTAGGTGCGGTACCGGAGTAAACAGAGACGCTGCCAGTTGGGTGCACACGCAACGTGCTGGACTCCCACAAACCGGCGCCAGCACCAAGTGATGAAGCTACAGCGGAAGGCGCCATTCCAGTGATCTCGATGTAGCTGCTGAAGCCAACGCCAAGCAACTTACCGTTGCGGCGAGCTTCACGCTGCTCTTTTCGGAATCCCTGATAGTCGAAGTGCTCAAGGGCCTTATTCAGTGCGCCTTTGAAGTTACCGGTGTCATACATGACTCCAGTGGGAGTTTCGTATCCGTTACGGAACGCGTTGATCATGTTCTTGCGCCGCACGGTGACGGGATCTCTCCCAATCTCCTGTGCGAAGCGGTCAACCATGCGCTCTAACAGGTATGTTGCCTCTGGCCTACCAGCACCTCGATAAGCGTCCGTAGGTGTGGTGTTTGTGAAAACGCCAAGCACTTTGCACTTAACATTTTGAATCTTGTACTGGCCAGCCAGCATGACTCCAAACAGGATTGTGGGAATCAGCGGAGCAAACGTTGAGAGGTAAGCGCCCAGGTTGGCGTTCACAACTACGTTTATGCCAGTAATCTCGCCGTCCTTGTTGCCTGCAATCTCCGCCGTTGAGATGTGGTCACGGCCGTGTGCAGTGGCTACGTAGTTCTCTTGCCTGGACTCAATCCACCTGACTGGCCGGGCTAGTTGCTTGGCAACTATTCCAGCTATCACTTCCTCTGCGTAGAGGTACAACTTGGAACCGAAAGCCCCACCAACTTCAGGAGCAATTATCCTGACCTTGGATTCAGGGTGTCCGGTAACCAGTGTGAACAACAGTCGAACCAGATGCGGAATCTGGGTCGATGTCCACATCGTGATCTGATCAGTTCCCGGATTGTAGTCAGCAACAACGCCACGAGTCTCAATTGCGTTCGGGATCAACCTCTGGTTGATGATGTCCTGTTTGACCACGACATCTGCGTTCTTGACAGTCTCGGCCCAGTCTCCACCTTCAATTTCCCACTTGAAAGCCAGGTTTCCCGGTGCCTCTTCGTGAAGTTGGGGTGCGTCTGACTTCTGAGCATCTACAGCGCTGACGACGGCCTCTAGCACTTCGTAGTCAACATCTACCAGTTCCGCAGCCTCCACGGCCTCAGCGATGGAGTCGGCAACTACAACTGCAACTGCATCTCCAACCATCCGAACGCGGTCTGTTGCGAGCGGTGGGTGGGGAGGTTGTTTCATCTCTTCATCCAGCACCCAGCCAACCGGAAGGCTGCCAAGCTGCTCAGCGATATCCGCGCCAGTGAATATTGCCACAACGCCTGGGCTACTGTTAGCGGCGGAGACGTCTATGTTCTTGATATTCGCGTGCCCATGCGGGCTGCGGACAATCTGCATGTGCAGCATGCCGGGAACCGACACGTCGCCAACATAAGTCCCCTTACCGGTAATTAGCCGGGGGTCTTCAATTCGTTTTACTGACTCACCAACAAGCGTCATCTAACTGCTCCCTGCTGCGGTCTGCGCCGCCTTGACGATGTTGTGATAGCCCGTGCATCGGCAGATATTGCCGGAAATGCTTTCCCGAATCTCTGCCTCAGAAGGGCTGGAATTCCGGTCAAGCAACTGTGCCACGGAGATCATCATCCCTGGTGTGCAGAAGCCGCACTGCAAGCCGTGCTCTTCTTGGAACGCAGCCTGAACCGGGCTGAGCTCGCCATCTTTGGCCAGCCCTTCTACGGTGGTTACAGAGCTACCGTTGGCCTGAACTGCCAGCAGTGTGCAAGATTTTGCGCTGCGCCCGTCTACAAAGACGGTGCAAGCGCCACAACTGGATGTATCACATCCAATGTGGGTACCGGTTAGCCCAAGCGTGTCTCGGATGTAATCTGAGAGCAACGTACGGGCTTCAACCGTATCTGTATATTCCGTGCCGTTGACGGTCACGGTAATCTCATTCGGCATATTGAAAGGCTTCTCCTATTAGTCGATCTGGTCCGTGCGATTTATGTGTTGATTCACGATGGAACCGATCATTTTCGCGGCAAACCTGAGAGAATTCGATGGCCGCAATATGGACGGGATTATGCAAATACGCAAGTCCCTAACCCGCCCAATGGGCAATCGAAAGGCTGAAAAGCAGTGAAAGTTGAAGGCTCATACGAGATAAATGCCGGAGTTAATACGGTCTGGACAGCGCTAAATGATCCAGAGATTCTGGCAAAGATGATCCCCGGTGCCACAGCCCTGGAGCAGGTGTCCCCAAACTCATACAAAGCCTCAATGAACGTCGGCGTCGGGATGGTAAAAGGCAAGTTCGAAGGAACAGTCGACCTGATCGATCCTGTGGAGCCTGAGTCCTACACGCTCAAAGTAACCGGCAAAGGTCCGGGCGCATTCGTCAACGGAACCAGTGATTTCAAGCTGACCGCCCTTAGCGACACCAAAACGCAGGTAGACGTAGTCGGCGAAGCCCAAATCGGCGGAATGTTAGCCCGCGTAGGCCAACGCCTCAGCGGCAATGCAGCGCGTTCCATGATGAACCAGTTCTTCGAGAACCTGAAGAAGAATGTGACAGCGGACTAGCTAGCTCGTGTAGCCCCACTCGTCGGCCTGTCGGTCGTTCTTGATGCGTCCGCTTTCGGTGGCGAACTCGATGCGGTTGCCATCAGGATCATTGACGAAGAGATGCTTCTGGCCATCGTGGCGCTCGCCATCACCAGTGATCTCGAAACCGGCGTCCTGCAACGCTTTGCGCGTGGCGTCGATGTCGGTCACCTGGAATGCGATGTGCCAGCTTTCGGCCTGCTCAATGGTGTGGATCATTGCGCCATCGACTAGCTGGGTCCAGACAATCTTTTCGCTGTCGACCTGGCTTGGGATCACGTTGATTCCCAAAAGATCGCGGTAGAACGGCAGGGTCTTCTTGCGGTCGGTAATCGGAATGCCGACGTGGTTGATCCGGGTGATATTTATGCCAGTCATTGGTATGCCTACTCTCCTAGTCTTCGATCTCGATAATCATCTCGACTTCAACGGGAATTTGGTTAGGGAGCGAGCCCATACCAACAGCGGAGCGAGCACCTCGCCCGGCATCTCCAAATACGTCAACGAAGAGGTCTGATGCGCCATTGATTACTTTGGGGTGATCATTGAACTCTGGAACGGCGTTGACCATGCCCAGAGTCTTGATGACCTGCTTGACCTTGTTGAGGTCTCCAATGTGGGCTTTCAGCGTGGCCATAAGGCCAAGTCCAACGATCCTTGCAACGGCGTACGCCTCGTCGATGTCCATATCAGCGCCAACCTTGCCGGAGATCATAGAGCCGTCGGCATTGCGCGGTCCGTGGCCGGAGAGATAGATCAGGTTGCCGGTTCGGGTTGCGCCGATGTAGTTGCCTACCGGGCCGGGAGGTGTAGGCAGTTCAATTCCAAGCTCTTTGATTCGGTCTTCTGCCGACATGCGGGCTCCTATGTTCTCGTTCCGACTACGGTTCTTGGTTTGACGCTCTGGCCTTCACTCTGGCCGCAATATCGAGCACGTCTCGGACAGGGGCCTGAAGGCTGAAGAAGACTATCGCGGCGGCGAAGAAAAGTCCTCCACCGGTTAAAAGAACGATCTCGTAGCTCTCTGTCTTGTCGAAAATCCAACCTGCTGCGACGGGCGTTACGAATAGGGCAGCGTTGTACATGGGTGACAGGATTCCGCGAATGGTGGCGAACTTCTTCCGACCGAACAGATCGCCCACCAGCGCCCAGTTGAGCGCTGAGCCTGCTTCTGAACCTGCGAAAAGGAGTAGCGCGAGGAACACTCCAACGGTGCTGTCAACAAAGTTCATGAGAATGAGGCCAGTACCGGAGAGAACATAGGCGCCAGCGAGAATCTTTTGTCGACTGACCTTATCGCTGACCCAGCCCAGGAAAATGATCAGCGGCACTGAAACCAGTGCCAGCAACCCGACCATGTTGGCAGCACCCTGCGGGGACGCATCTTTCCACACAAGGATTGGGATCAGGTGCACGAAGATTGCGCCGTGAACAGACATTCTCAAAACGGTTCCAGCGGCGAGGACATAGAAGGCACGGGTCTTGATGGCCTCTTTTACTTCCCAATCTTCTTCACCTGTTTTTGTGCCTGAAACGGATTTTGCACCCGATTCGCTGATCTCTCGAATGTCACCATCGGGCAACATTCCGTACTGCTCGGGAGATCGGCGCATAAAAAGCGCCAGGGGGGCGACCAACACGATCATCATCACGCCAACCCAGAGCGCAGCGGTTTCCCAACCCCACTTGAGCACCACCACAGACAGCAGCGGCACCATGAACGCACCGCCCACACGGAACGCAGCGCTGTTCAACGCCATCACCATGCCGCGACGCCGCACGAACCATGCGTTCAGCGCAGTGGTTGTGGCCTGCATGAAGCTGGTGGATGCACCGATAGAGATCACGAAGATGTAGACCAACACGAAGTCTCGATACGAGGTCGTCCGAGACAACATGATGTATCCGATGCCAACGAGAATGGTTCCGCCAATCATGAGTGGGCGCGGCCCGTATCGGTCGACCAACCAGCCCGTAAACGGCCCCATGATGCCGTTCTCGGCACGGGAGAGCGAAAACGCCATCGCTGTCTGAGCACGAGAGAGTCCAAGCGATTCTGCGACTGGCAGGAACATCACAGTGAAGCCCTGCCAGTGGATGCTGCCGCCTATGCCATTTGTAAGCGCAGAAGCACCAAGAATCCACCAGCCATAAAACGCACCGCGGGCCTGTCGATAGCGCGCGGTGACGAGATTGCCGTCGTCGGCGCTATCTGCCTGACTCATACGTTGGGAATGCTTTCGGTATTAATTGGTGTCAGTTACGCCGAAGGCTCAACCATGGTGGCAGGGTCAAGGATCTCATCCAACTTTTCGTCAGAAAGATCGGTCTCACGCCTTGCAACTTCTTTGACTGATTCACCGGTCACAGAAGCTGTGTGCGCAATCGCGGCCGCTGAGTCGTATCCAATGACAGGTGCCAGGGCGGTACAAATCGCAAGCCCGCGCTCAACCATGTCAGGTCCAGCGCTGGTTACTTCGAGGCCGCTAATGCACTGGCGAGCAAAGTTCTCACAACTTGCTGCTAGCAGATCGATTGACTGGAGCAAGTTGTACGCCGCCACAGGCATCATCACGTTCAACTCAAAGTTGCCGGACTGGCCCGCAATGACGATTGTCTGGTCGTTTCCGATCACCTGTGCAGAGACCATCGTGACGGACTCCGCAATAACCGGATTGACCTTTCCGGGCATGATTGAACTGCCGGGCTGGACTTCGGGAAGGGTGATTTCGCCGATGCCAGCACGAGGTCCAGAACCGAGCCACCTGATGTCATTTGCGATCTTCAGCAGGCTGACAGCGATTGTCTTGAGTGATCCTGAGGCCTGGACCACGCCATCGATAGTGCTCTGCGACTGGAAGTGATTAGGAGACTCGGATAGGTCCAGTCCGGTCAGTTCGCGCAATCGTGCGATTACTCGAACTGCGAACTCAGGATGCATGCCGATTCCCGTACCAACCGCTGTGCCACCCAGCGCGAGGACTGACGTCTCAGCGAGTGCTACACCAGCGCGACTACGACCATTTTCAATCTGGCCTGCGTAGCCCAGAAACTCCTGGCCCAGCCTGATTGGCGTGGCATCCTGAAGGTGTGTGCGTCCGGTCTTGATGATCTCCCAGAATTCAGCAGATTTCGCCCTCAGCGCGTCCTCAAGTTCCTGCATCGCAGGGAGCAGACGCTCGTTGATTGCACCCGCTGCGGCCAGATGGATGGCAGTTGGAATCACATCGTTGGAGGACTGCCCTTTGTTGACGTGGTCGTTGGGGTGAATGGGAGTACGCGTTCCCAGTCCACCTCCAAGCGCTTCGTTGGCCACGTTGGATATGACTTCATTAGCGTTCATATTGGTAGACGTGCCAGAGCCAGTCTGGAAGATATCGACCACAAACGAATCGTCGAACTCACCGTTAATGACACGCTGTGCGGCTTCGATGATGGCATCGGCTTTGTCAGACTCGATCGTACCGAGATCTTTATTCACCACGGCAGCGGATTGCTTGATCTGAGCTATGGCTTTGATAAACGAGCGATTGAACCGGAGATCGCTGATGGGAAAGTTCCGCCGCGCCCTCTCCACATTTCCACCGTAATAGGCATCTGCAGGGACTTCCAGAATCCCCATCGAATCGAGTTCCCGACGCATCTCTTGCGCGCACATCTCTCTAAATTCCTTCTGAATTGTCTGTTGGTATCGCGGGCCGATGCGGCCCTATTAATGCTCTAGTCGCCATCTTAGATCAACTGAGCGGCCGTGGGATGAGGAGTTATTCAAAATCCAAGCAGAGTCTTCAGATTGCCGCCCAGCACTTTGGCTCGGTCTGTCTCCGTCCAGTGCGCCAGATGTGTGTCGACGATCTTCGGAGATCCAGATCCCCAGACCATGCGATCAGCACCAAACGCGTCAGATACGATCCGAGTGAAGGGCAGGGCGCTTTCGTAGAGCGGTTCGTCTTTCTTGAAGTGATTTAGCCCGGATAGCTTCATGTAGACGTTGTCCAGATTAGCCAGGTCAAGCACGTGAGCAAACTCCACGCCATCAGCTGTGTGCGGCTCCGCAAGGTGGTCGATGAGCACGGGCGTGCCGGGGAACGCCTCAATCAGTCGACGCGCAGAGAGGGCGAAGTCTGATCCGATATGGAGTTCAACCCAAATTCCCAGCGATGCCGCTGTCTCCCAGATGGCTTCCACGCCAGGGTCAGTGAAGTCACTCAAGTATTCGTCTTTGGTATTCATTCGGTGGAAACGTGTCGCGATCGTGCGTGGTTCGCTCTCAACAAATGCCTTCAGGCGAGCAGGGGAATCAGCGTCGGAGGGGTAGAAGAGGCTGGTGACCTTGAACAGATCAGGCTCCCGCTTGAGGCAGTCCAACACCAGCGAGTGGTCATCACCATATGGCTCGGGGTGGACCAGCACAGCACGGTCGATGCCCTCGGTCTT